>NZ_JBEXSZ010000182.1:0-15145 GCF_040613865.1 Streptomyces sp. NPDC006197
GAGGCAGTGGGGTCTCCCCTGTTCGAGCGAAGCCGAGAACTTGGGGAAGGAGCGTTGTCGACTGACGACAACGCGGCGAGGCGCGGTGCCAGGCGCCGCGAGCCCGGCCTGATCGGCAAGACACCCCCTAGGGGCTGCCGGGGCGATGGTGGGACGCCCCAGCAGGCTGGTGCAGGGTGTCCCAGGGGCCCCGAAGGAGACGGAACCGAGGGAGCCGATCGCCGCCGGGTTGCCGGTGGCGTTCCGCAGCGCGGCTGACGCGGTCGACTTCGAGCACGTCATGATGAAGCCGTTCATGACGAACGCCGTGTGCCCGGTGCTGACCATGGTGGCGTCGGCAGGCGACGGGCTGACGGTCCAGACCGTCGAGGCCACCGCCGAGGCGGGGCTCACGGCCAGGGTCAAAGCGGCCGAGGCCGCCGCGGTATCGACGGCGAGTTTGCTGAACGGCTTCGTCATGACTCGGGGAGTCTCCTCGGGGAGCGGCCGGCGGCTGGTGGCGCGCACAGGCCCGCGCCCGCCCGGCCGGGGTCGCCGGTCGGACGGACGCGGATTCCTGCGTCCTTACGGGTTGGAACCGACGATCGTCGGGATGGTGCTGGTCCCCGCCACCTTGAAGAGGTACGTGCCCTTGAAGGTGGGCTTGGCACCGACCGGGACGGCCGAACCGCAGCCGCTCGACGAGACGACGGTGAGCTCGCCCGAGAGGCTGTTGACGGCGAGCGCGCCCGTCGAGTTGGTGTACGTGCTGGACGCCTTGCCCGTCACGCGGAAGACACAGGCGCCGACCGTCACCTTGGCGTCGACGTTGCCGACGTAGCCCTTGGTGACGCCGGTCGAAGCGGTGTAGTCCTGCGCCACGATCGTCCACGGGGTGGTCGCGACGGTGGTCACGGGACCCAGCACGCTGGTGCAGGGCGTCCCGCTGGCGCCGAAGGCGATGGAGTTGATGGTGCCGACGGTCGCCGGGTTGCCGGTGGTGCTCTGACCCGTGCCCGCACCGTTCGACTTCGTACACGTCATGGCGATGCCGTTGACGCTGAGGACGATGTTCCCGCTGTTGACCGCGGTGATGCTGGCCGGGGACGGGCTGACGGTCCAGACCGTGGACGCCACCGCCGACGCGGGGCTCACGGCCAGGGCGAACGCGGCCGAGGCGGCTCCGGCGACGACGGCGAGGTTTCTGATCGGCTTCTTCATGGCTCTGGGACTCTCCTTGGGGATTGACCGGCAGAGGGTGGCCGCGGTGGGGGTCGAGCGGCCGGCGGCCCGACATTTCCCGGCCGCGGAACCAGACGTTACTTGCGGGAAACTTAGCTGAACAATGGCGCAGCCCATGATTCTTTGAAGAGCTCGAATTGCCTGTCAAGCGGGTGAGCGATGGCGTGAATCCCCTTGGTTCCGGGGTGCGTAATGTCGACATTTATGATCGATCGGACAAGCGCGGGCGGCGGGTTGGCGCGTGATGCGCCCTTGTGGGGTCGGAGAATCGACCCTTTGCTCTTGCCGGTGACAGTCCAGCGGGCGGAACTGTCTCCCGACTGACAGATATCCCGTCGTCTGATTTCGGTCCGCGAAAACTCCGATTCCGGTATTGCCGTGAGA
Organism: Streptomyces sp. NPDC006197; assembly: GCF_040613865.1. Lineage (NCBI taxonomy): Bacteria > Bacillati > Actinomycetota > Actinomycetes > Kitasatosporales > Streptomycetaceae > Streptomyces > Streptomyces sp. NPDC006197. The sequence goes on from NZ_JBEXSZ010000182.1 coordinate 1,606, forward strand.
GGTTACTCGGCCGTAACGTTCCCCGGGCCGACGCTCGATCGCAGGTCGGCGCGGCAATCTGTCTCCGGGGAGACAAGAGTCGAAGCCGACTTTGTCTTCGCGGTGACAACTGCCGGAGCGGATCAAGGATTTTACGCCACACCTATTGTCCGGGTGATCCGCACCGGTTTACCGTGCGCCCGCGGCGCACGCCCCGACGCACGCTTGCTGGAGGTGGGATGGGAATCGAAGTAGTCGTTGAGGGGCTGACCATGTCCTTCGGCAAGCAGAACATCTGGCAGGACGTGTCGCTGACCCTGCCGGCCGGAGAGGTCAGCGTGATGCTCGGCCCTTCCGGTACCGGGAAGACCGTCTTCCTGAAATCGCTCATCGGGCTGCTCAAACCCCAACAGGGCCGTGTCCTCATCAACGGGGTCGACATGGTCAGCAGCCCCGAACGGGACATCTACGAGACCCGGAAACTCTTCGGCCTCATGTTCCAGGACGGCGCCCTCTTCGGCTCCATGAGCCTCTTCGACAACATCGCCTTCCCCCTGCGCGAGCACACCCGCAAGCGGGAGTCCGAGATCCGGCGCATCGTCATGGAACGGATCGAACTCGTCGGCCTGCTCGGCGCGGAGGACAAGCTGCCGGGCGAGATCAGCGGCGGCATGCGCAAGCGCGCCGGACTGGCCCGAGCGCTCGTGCTCGACCCCCAGATCGTCCTGTGCGACGAACCGGACTCCGGGCTCGACCCCGTCCGCACCGCCTACCTGTCCCAGCTCCTCATCGACCTCAACGCCCGGATCGACGCGACGATGCTGATCGTCACCCACAACCTCGACATCGCCGCCACCGTCCCCGACAACATGGGGATGTTCTTCCGGCGCAGGCTCGTCACCTTCGGCCCCCGAGAGGTGCTCCTCACCAGCGACGAACCGGTCGTCACCCAGTTCCTCGCCGGTCGCCGCGAAGGCCCCATCGGCATGTCCGAGGAGAAGGACGCCGCCCTCCTCGCCGCGGAGGCGGCCGGCCCCGCGAGCCACCCGACGGGACCCCGCGACATCGTCCCGCAGCTGGAACCCTCACCCGGCCTGCCGCCCCGCGCGGCCGTCACCCGACGGCGCGAGCGCGTCCTCGGCATGCTCGACCAGCTGCCGCCCGCCGCCCGCGCCGCCATCCGCGACACCTACGCGCGCGGAGCCGCGGCACCCACCCTGACCATGCCGGCCACCGGGAGCGGCTCGTGATCACCGGCGCGCTGCGGCAGACCGGCCGCCTCTTCGCCCTCGCCGCCGAGGTGAGCCGGGCCGTCTTCCGACGACCCTTCCAGTTCCGGGAGTTCGTCGAGCAGTTCTGGTTCGTCGCCAGTGTCACCATCCTGCCGGCCGCGCTCGTCTCCATCCCGTTCGGCGCCGTCATCGCCCTCCAGGTCGGCTCGCTCACCCAGCAGCTGGGCGCCCAGTCGTTCACCGGCGGCGCGAGCGTCCTCGCCGTCATCCAACAGGCCAGCCCCCTCATCGTGGCCCTCCTGATCGCGGGTGCCGGCGGCTCCGCCATCTGCGCCGACCTCGGCTCCCGCAAGATCAGGGAAGAGCTCGACGCGATGGAGGTCATGGGCGTCTCGCCCGTCCAGCGACTGGTCGTCCCACGCGTCCTCGCCACCATGGCGGTCGCCGTGCTCCTCAACGGGATGGTCTCCGTCGTCGGCACGCTGGGCGGCTACTTCTTCAACATCGTCCTCCAGGGCGGCACCCCCGGCGCGTACCTCTCCAGCTTCTCCGCCCTCGCCCAGCTGCCCGACCTCTACATCAGCGAACTCAAGGCGCTGGTCTTCGGGTTCATCGCCGGCATCGTCGCCGCCTACCGCGGGCTCAACCCCCGCGGCGGACCCAAGGGCGTCGGCGACGCCGTGAACCAGTCCGTCGTCATCACCTTCATGCTGCTGTTCTTCGTGAACATGGTGCTGACGGGCATCTACCTGCAGATCGTCCCGCCGAAGGGGGGCTGACGGCGATGGCCTCCCCGTTCGTCTGGCTCGACCGCTCCGGTGACCAGCTCCTCTTCTACGTCAGGGCCCTCCTCTGGATCCCGCGCACGCTGCGCCGCTACCTCAAGGAGGTCCAACGGCTGCTCGCTGAGGTCGCCTTCGGCTCCGGCGGCCTCGGCGTGATCGGCGGCACCATCGGCGTCATGATCGCGATGACGCTGTTCACCGGCACCGTCGTCGGACTCCAGGGCTACGCGGCCCTCGAACAGATCGGCACCGCCGCCTTCACCGGATTCGTGTCCGCCTACTTCAACACCCGCGAGATCGCCCCGCTCGTCGCCGGACTCGCCCTCTCCGCGACCGTCGGTGCCGGATTCACCGCCCAACTGGGCGCCATGCGCATCAACGAAGAGGTCGACGCCCTCGAAGGCATGGGCATCCGCTCCATGCCGTACCTCGTCACCACCCGCATCATCGCGGGCGTCGTCGCCATCGTCCCGCTCTACGCGGTCGGCCTGCTCTCCTCCTACCTGGCCTCCCGCTACGTCACGGTGCTCTTCAACGGCCAGTCCCAGGGGACGTACGACCACTACTTCAACCTCTTCCTGTCACCGACGGACGTCCTCCTCTCGGTGCTGAAAGTGCTGATCTTCAGCGTGATGGTGATCATCGCCCACTGCTACTACGGCTTCCGCGCCTCCGGCGGACCCGCCGGCGTCGGCATCGCCGTCGGCCGCTCCGTACGCAACGCCATCGTGCTGATCAGCGTCACCGACTTCTTCCTGTCGCTGGCCCTCTGGGGCGCGACCACGACCGTGAAGGTGGCGGGGTGAGATGAGCGACTCCACGGCCGAAACCCTGCGCCGCCGGCTCGCCGGCATCGTCTTCCTGCTCGTACCCGTCCTGCTCGCCTCGCTGGCGGTCGCCGTCTACGACAAACGCTTCACCGACTCCGACCCGATCGTCGTCGAGACCGGCAGCGTCGGCAACGAGATGCACCTCGGAGCCGAGGTGAAGCTGCGCGGCGTCGTCGTCGGCGAGGTCCGCGCCATCGACGCCACCGACGGCGGGGCCCGGCTCACCCTCGCCATGCGGCCCGGAACCCTGCGCCACGTCCCCTCCGACGTCCGCGCGCAGATGCTGCCCACCACCCTCTTCGGCGAACGGTTCGTCGCCCTCGTACCGCCCGGAAACCCCTCCACGCGGCCGCTCGGCCCCGGCGACGTCATCCCGGAGGACCGGTCGAGCAACGCCGTGGAACTCCAGCAGGTCCTCGACAACGTCCTGCCCCTGCTCACCGCCGTCCAGCCGCAGAAGCTGTCGGCGACCCTGTCCGCCGTCTCCCGCGCCCTGGAGGGACGCGGTGACAAGCTCGGCGAGACCCTCGCCCAGCTCGACGCCCACCTGCGTGAGTTCAACCCCCATCTGCCCGCCCTCACCCGCGACCTGAAAGAACTCGTGAAGGTCAGCCACCTCTACGCGGACGCGGCCCCGGACATCGTCACCGCGCTCACCGACTTCACCACCACCAGCGGCACCCTCGCCGAGAAGGAGGGCGCGTTGGCCGGCACCTTCGGCGCCACCACCCGGACGGCCCAGGACCTGACCGCCTTCCTCCGGCAGAACAAGAGCAACATCATCCGGCTCAGCGCCACCGGCAGGCCCACCCTGGAACTGCTCGCCGAGTACTCCCCGTCCTTCCCCTGCACCCTGCGCACCCTCGCCCAGTTCGTGCCCGCGATGGACAAGGCGCTCGGCAAGGGCACCGACCGGCCCGGACTGCACGTCGAGGTGACCACCGTCCCCTCCCGCGGCGCCTACGTCCCCGGCCGTGACACGCCCTCGTACGGCTCCGGCGGCGGCCCGCACTGCTATCCCGTGCCCTACCTCGGAGTCCCGGTCAAGCCCGCCACCCGGGCCTCCGCCGCGGCCGACCAGGACCTCGGCCCCGCCAACTCCCCGCAGGAGAACGACCTCGTCAACGAACTGCTCGCGCCCGCGGCGAAGAAACGGCCCGGCGACCTGCCGGACTGGAGCAGCCTCCTCGCCGGCCCCGCGTTCCGCGGCGCGGAGGTGACCCTCCGATGACGACACGACCCAGCCACACGCGACGGCGCGGCCTGACCGGGACCGTGCTGAAGTCCCTCGCGTTCGTCCTGGTCACCGCCCTCGCCACCACCGTCCTCGGCTTCAGCATCGCCAACACCGGCGTCGGCGCCGAGACCCGCTCGTACAAGGCGCTGTTCACCGACGTCACCGGGCTCGTCGAGGGCGACTCCGTGCGCATCGCCGGAGTGAAGGTGGGCGAGGTGACCGACGTGCGCGTCGTCGAGCGGCGCACCGCCCAGGTCACCTTCACGGTCCGCGAGGACCGCACCCTGCCCCGGTCGGCGACCGCCGCCGTGAAGTACCTCAACATGGTCGGGCAGCGGTACGTCTCCCTCGGCCAGGGCGCCGGCGACCTGACCGGAACCCTCGGCGCCGGGGACACCATCCCGCTCGACCGCACCACCCCCGCACTCGACCTGACCCTGCTCTTCAACGGCTTCAAGCCACTCTTCGAGGGACTCTCGCCCGCGGACGTCAACGACCTCGCCGGCTCCCTCGTACAGGTCCTCCAGGGCGAGAGCGGAACCGTCGACAGCCTCCTGCGGCACATCGGCTCCCTCACCCGGACCGTCGCCGCCAAGGACAAGGTCATCGGCGAGGTCGTCACCCACCTCAACACCGTCCTGACCACCCTCAACACCCGCGAGGCCGGCTTCAACGACCTCGTCGTCACCCTCCGGAAGCTCGTCACCGGCTTCAACACCGACCGCAAACCCCTCGGCGAGGCGGTCAAGGCCATCGGCGACCTCACCACGACGACCGCCGGCCTCCTCCAGGAAGGCCGCGCACCCCTCAAGAAGGACATCCGCGAACTGGGCCGACTCTCGGGCACCCTCGGCGACCACACCCCCGCCATCGAGTCCTTCCTCGCCCGCACCCCCGGCAAGTTGTCGGCCCTCGCCCGGCTCTCCTCGTACGGATCGTGGTTCAACCTCTACCTCTGCGAGGCGCGCGTGAGCGGCGTGGGAACCTCCGACGGCTCCAAGCCGCCGACCGGCATCGCCGTGACCGAGACGAGGTGCCGCGGATGAGCCCTCGCCCCCGGCTGAAGCCGGTCAAGGAGCGCAACCCCGTCGCCGTCGCCCTCGTCGGACTGCTGGTCCTCGCCCTCATGGCCGTCCTCGCGTACAACGTGGAACGGCTCCCCCTCGTCGGCGGCGACACCGCCTACAGCGCCGACTTCACCGAGGCCGCCGGACTCGACGCCGGCGACGAGGTCCGCATCGCGGGGGTCAAGGTCGGCAAGGTCACCGAGGTCGCCCTCGACGGGCCCAAGGTCAAGGTGACCTTCGAGGTCGGCGACGCCTGGATCGGCGACCGGTCGACCGCCGCCATCGCCATCAAGACCCTCCTCGGCGAGAAGTACCTGGCGCTCGACCCGCTGGGCTCCGCACCCCAGGACCCGGGAAGCAGCATCCCGCAGTCCCGCACCACCTCCCCGTACGACGTGACCCAGGCCTTCCAGGACCTCAGCGGCACCGTCGACGCCATCGACACCGAGAAGCTCGCGGAGAGCTTCCGGACGATCTCCGACACCTTCAAGAACTCCCCGCCGCACGTGCGCAACGCCGCCACCGGCCTCTCCGAGCTGTCGAAGTCCGTCTCCAAGCGCGACACCCAGCTCGCCCGGCTCCTGGAGAACAGCAAGAAGTTCACCAAGACCCTCCAGGACAAGAAGTCCAGCTTCGAGATCCTCCTGGAGGACGGCGGCTCGCTCCTCGGCGAGCTCAGGAAGCGCCGCGAGGCCATCCGCGCCCTGCTCAAGGGAAGCCGGGACCTCGGCACCGAACTCAGCGGCATCGTCGGCGACAACAACCGGCAGCTCGGCCCCACCCTGAAGGCCCTCAGCCGCGTCACCGGCGTCCTGGAGAAGAACAGCGGCCAGCTCGACAAGACGCTCGCGCTCATAGGCCCCTACTACCGGCTCGTCGGCAACACCCTCGGCAGCGGCCGCTGGTTCGACAGCTACCTGTGCGGCGTGGTGCCCCGCACCTATCTGCCCGAGGCCTCGCAGCCCAAGACCGGATGCCTCCCGCCGAAACAGACGGCGACGGCCAAGGGGAGCGGTGAACGATGACCAAGCCCAGAAAGCCCCTCGTCGCCGGGCTCGCCCTCGCGGTGCTCGCCGCCTGCGGCCTCGTCGCCGTCAACGCCCTCGACGACGACGGCATCCGCGTCACCGCCTGGTTCGACCGGGCCGTCGGCATCTACGCCGGATCTGACCTGCGCGTCCTCGGCGTCCGCGTCGGAGAGGTGGAATCCGTGGAGCCGCAGGGCACCCGGGTACGCGTCGGACTCCGCCTCGACGAAGGCGTACGCGTCCCCGCCGACGCACGGGCCCTCGTCGTCGCCCCGAGCATCGTCGCCGACCGGTACGTCCAGCTCACCCCCGCCTACAGCACCGGCCCCGCCCTCGCCGACGGCGCCCAGCTGCCCGCCTCCCGCAACCGCACCCCCGTCGAGATCGACCAGCTCTACGACTCGATCACCGAACTGAGCAAGGCACTCGGCCCCGACGGCGCCAACTCCGCCGGAGCCCTCTCCGAACTCCTGGACACCGGAGCGAAGAACCTCAAGGGCAACGGCACGGCCATCGGCACCTCCATCGAACAGTTCGGCAAGGCCGCCAAGACCCTCGACGGCAGCAGCGAGAACCTGTTCACCACCCTCGGCCAGCTCCAGACCTTCACCACCATGCTGAAGAAGAAGGACGGCGACGTCCGCACCGCGCAGGAACGCCTCGACGAGGTCGTCGGCTACTTCGCCGAGAACAAGGACGACCTCGCCGGCGCCCTGAAGGAACTCGGCAAGGCCCTCGCCCAGGTCAAGACCTTCATCAAGGACAACCGCGGCGAACTGAAGAAGAACATCGACCGGCTCGTGCCCCTCACCCAGACCCTCGTCGACCAGCGGGCCTCCCTCGCGGAGGCGCTCGACGTCGCCCCGCTCGCCGCGGGCAACGTCGTCAACGCCTACAACAAGGACACCCGCACCCTCGACGGCCGCGCCAACCTCAACGAGATCAGCATGGGCGGGCCGCTGCTCCCGCTGCCGGTGACCGGCGGCTCCTCCTCGGCCGGTACCCGAGAGGGGCAGCGATGAACCGGGACACCCCGCCCTCCCGCAAGGCCCTCGGGGCCGGAGCCGCCGGAGCGGTCGCGCTCGGCCTCGGCCTCGCCGTCGTCCTCGGCGCGATCCCCGCGAACCCCGTCCGGTTCGACGGCATCGAGGACCTCCCGCTGCCCGGCGGCGCCGACCTCGGCTCCCACCCCTACACGGTCACCGCCGAAATCGACGACGTCCTCAGCCTCGTGCCCCAGTCCGCGGTCAAGGTCAACGACGTCGCCGTCGGCCGCGTCACCGCCATCGATCTCGGCACCGGTAACTGGACCGCCCGCGTCACCCTGAAGATCAACGGCGACGTCCGGCTCCCCGCCGACGCCGGCGCCCGCCTGGAACAGTCCAGCCTCCTGGGCGAGAAGTACATCCAGCTCGTCGCCCCCCGGAAGGACAGCGGCGGACACCTCACCGACGGCAGCGTCATCCCGCTCGCGCGCACCAACCGCAACACGGAGGTCGAGGAGGTGTTCGGCGCGCTGTCCCTGCTGCTCAACGGCGGCGGCGTCAACCAGCTCAAGACCATCACCCGGGAACTCGACGCGGCGCTCGGCGGCCGCGAACCCGAGGTCCGCTCCATGCTCGACCGCGTCAACACCCTGGTCACGAACCTGGACGCGCACCGCGGCGACATCACCCGCGCCCTCGACGGAGTCAACCGGCTCTCCGCCACCCTCGCCGGCCGCAAGAAGGACGTCGACACCGTCCTCACCGGCCTCTCGCCCGGCCTGAAGACCCTGGAGAACCAGCGGGGCTCGCTGCTGACCATGCTGCGCGCCCTGGACACCCTCTCCGGAGTCGCCGTCAGCACCGTCGACGCGAGCAAGAAGGACATGGTCGCCGACCTCAAGGCCCTCGCCCCGACCCTGACGGCACTCGCGGACGCCGGTGCCGACCTGCCCGAATCGCTCCAGGTCCTCCTCACGTATCCCTTCACCGACGAGGTCATGCGCGGCATCAAGGGCGACTACCTCAACACCTATCTGCACCTCGCCGCCGCCCCCGGGACCGAGGTGATCCCGCCCCTCATCCCCAGGACCGAACCCACCCCATCGCCCTCCCCGTCGACCCCGGACCCGGCACCGGCCTCGCGCGACCGGGAGGGAACGAACCGCGGCACCCAGAGCCCGCCATCGACGCTGCCGCTGCCCCCGGTCACCGCGACGGCGCCCACCACCACACCCAAGGACGGAGGCGAGAAGCCGTGATCACCCGCACCGTACGGCTGAAGAACCTCGCGTTCCTCGTCATCGCCGTACTCGTCCTCGGCTTCGTCGGCGTCCGCTACGCCGACCTCGGCCGCTACGCCGGCGTCGCCGACCACTACACCGTCCGCGTCCACCTCGCCCGTACGGGAGGGCTGTTCACCCACTCCGACGTCACCTACCGCGGCGTCTCCGTCGGCCGCGTCGGAGCCATCGACCTCACCGCCGACGGAGTCGTGGCCGAACTGCGCATCAAGAAGTCCGCCCCCCGCATCCCCGCCGACGCCCGAGCCGTCGTCGCGGGCCTCTCCGCCGTCGGCGAGCAGTACATCGACCTGCGACCCGAGAGCGACGGCGGGCCCTACCTCGCCGACGGTGCCCGCATCGAACAGTCCGACACCGAGGTGCCGGCACCCGTCACCGACGTGCTCGCGAGCATGAACGACCTCACCCGCTCCGTACCCCTGGACTCCCTGCGCACGGTCGTCGACGAACTCGGCAAGGCCTTCGAGGGACACGGCGACGACCTCCAGGTCCTCCTCGACAACGGCAGCAGGTTCGTCCAGGCCGCCGACCGCTCCCTGCCGGCCACGACCCGGCTCATCGACGACGGCGAGGTCGTCCTGCGCACCCAGGCCGACGAGGGCCGCGCCATCCGGGACTTCGCCACCGGCGCCCGCGACCTCGCCGCCACCCTCAAGGGCTCCGACGCCGACCTGCGCCGCCTCCTCGCCGTCACACCTGACGCGACCGGCCAGGTCAGCGGCCTCCTGCGCGACCTCGACCCCAGCCTCGGCGTCGTCCTCGCCAACCTCCTCACCACCTCGGAGATCGCCGTCACCCGACAGCGCGGCACGGAGGAACTCCTCGTCAAGTTCCCGGCGGCCGTCTCGGCGGGAGCCACCACCGTCGACGGAGGACACGTGAACTTCGGCATGGCCGTCACCTTCTTCAAACCACTGCCCTGCACCTCCGGATACGGCGGGACGCGCTACCGCAACGGACTCGACCTGGGAACCGCGCCCGCCCTCAACACCGGAGCCTCCTGCACCTCCCCGGCCTCCACCGGCGTCAACGTCCGCGGCTCGGCCCACGCCCCCGGAAGCGGCGGCGTGCCCACCCCGGCCCGGCCCGGCTCCCTGCCCTCCGGCAGCGCGCGCACCACGACCGGCACGCAGCCGGACCTGCCCGGCGCGCTCGCGCTGCCCGGCCAGACCGGAGGCCCGACGGACATGGCCGGCCTCCTCGGCCTCGGTACGGGGAGTACGCGATGAGGCGCGCGAAAGCCCTGGCCATCGGCGCCCTCGTCATCGCCCTCGGCTTCTGCGGGACCGGTGCCTGGACCTACGCCCGGGCCCGCACCGACGAGGAGCTCGCCTTCAGCCGGGAACGCGACACCGCGCTCGCCGAGGGCCGCAGCCGTCTCACCGTCCTGAACACGCTCGACGCCTCGACCCGCGAACGCGCCGAAGCGGGCATCCGGGCCTGGCGCGACGCCTCCACCGGAGCACTCCGCACCGAACTGGGCCGCACCCGGCCCGCGGTGGGCGCCTCGGCCCGCGCCACGGTCACCGAGGCCGCGCTCACCGCACTGGACGCCAGAGCCGGTACGGCGAAACTCATCGCGACCGTACGCGTCGACGTCACCCCGCGCGGAGCCGCCGCGACCACCGACCGCAAGCGCCTGGAGGCTGTCCTGACCCGCACGGGCGAGAACACCTGGAGGGTCGCGGCGCTGAGCGCGGTACCCGTCACGGAGGCGGAGAAGGGCGAGAAGGGCGAGAAGGGCAAGGAGGGCGGGGACGAGTGACGCGACTGCTGCGGACGGCAAGAGGCGAGGACACCGGGACCGACGAGGCCCCGGAGGCGGACGCGAAGCCGGCCCCGGACGAAGGCGCGCGGACGACCACGGCCGAAGAAGCCGGGGCCACCACGGAGCCCTCGGACGAGCCTGCGAAGGCCGGCACGGACGAGGACACGACGCGGGCCCCGGGCGCGGACGGCGCCGCGGACGAGCATGGGAGCGCGGACGAGCACGGGAGCACGGACAAGTCCCGCGGCCGCCGTCCCGCCGGCGCGTGGCGGAAGGCCGCCCTGACCGCCGCCGTCACCGCCCTCCTCCTCGGCGGAGCCGGGTTCCACTACGCCGCCCACCAGCTCCGTTCGGCACCGTCGGCGCGCAACCACGCGCTCACCGACACCGAGACGACCACCCGCGTCAGCGGCGACGTGGCCGAAGGCCTCGCCCGGGTCTTCTCCTACACGCCCGCCGACACCGACGCGGCGGAACGCTCCTCGCGCACCGTGCTGGCCGGGCGCGCCGCCCGCCAGTACAGCGACCTGCTCGCCCAGGTCCGCACGAACCTGGTCGAGCAGCGCCTCACCCTCTCCACCCAGGCCGTCCGCACCGGGGTGATCGAACTCGACGGGGACAGCGCGCGCCTCCTCGTCTTCCTCGACCAGACCTCGCGGCGCGACAGGGCCGCCGCCACGACCGCCGCGGCCCAGCTCACCGTCACCGCGAAGTACCAGGGAGACCGGTGGCTGATCGTCGACATCAAGGCCCGCTGACGATGAGCGGGAGACGGGAGAACCCCATGACACGCCAGGTCCGCGCCTCGGCGGGCAACCGGCCGGCCCTGGCCGTGGCCCTCGTGCTCACCCTGGTCGCGGGCGGCTTCGCCGCCTGGGAGGGCCGGAGCTGGTACGCGGCGGCCCACGACGACTCCGCGGCGTACGCCGCGCAGCGCGACCGGGCGCTCGCGGCGGGGGAGCAGGCCGTGCAGAACCTCAACACGCTCGACCACCGACGCGTGGACCAGGGCCTCGACCTCTGGGAGACCTCGACGACCGGCGAACTCCACCAGCAACTGGTCGACGGGCGGGACGAGTTCACCAGCCAGGTGAAGGCGGCGAGGACGGTGACCACGGCCCGGGTGCTGTCCGGCGCCGTCACCGAACTCGACGACCGGGCCGGACGGGCCCGGCTGCTCGTCGCGCTGCGCGTCACCGTCACGACGCCCGACAGCAAGAGCACGGAGAAGGACAGCCGCATGCTGGGAGAGCTCACCCGCACCGACGGCCAGTGGAAGCTCAGTGGTCTGGGGCAGGCCCCCGTGGGCGGCACGGCGACCGGCTGACCGGGCCGCCGTCCCGTACGCGAGAGCCGCCAGCACCCGAAAGGACACGCACGATGCCGACGCCCCGTCACCACCTCAACCGCCAGCGCCGTCGCCGGGCCCTCGCCGACCAGCCGGCCGTTGCCAGGGCCCACACGACCGTCGGCCTCCTGCCCGAACCCGACTCCCGCCCCGGGCGGCGACCGGCGGTGAAGCCCGCACGAGAAGCGACCGAGGCACCGGCGGGGGAAGCGACCGAGGACCGCCCGGCCGCCACGAGGGCCACGAAGGGCGGGGGACGCGGTCTCGCTCCCCTCGTCGTCCTGTGCGTCCTGACCCTCCTGCTCGGAGGCTTCGCCGGATGGGCGCACAGCAGGGCGGGAGGGCTGCGGGACGACCCCGCCCGCGGCAACACGGCCCTCACCGACCTCGCCCGTACCAGCGAGATCAAGGGCCGGACCGCCGCGGCCGTCGCCGCGCTCTTCTCGTACGACCACGCCGACACGGGGCCCTTCGAACGCGCCGGGAAGACCCTCCTCACCGGCAAGGCCGTGGCCCAGCACCGGACGCTGTTCGGCGGGGTGCTCGCCCAGGCGGCCCGGCAGAAGACGGTGATCACCACGACGGTCACCGACAGTGCGGTCGAGCGGATCGACGGCGACCGCGCCCGGGTCCTGGTCTACGCCGACCAGAGCAGCGTCAGCACGGCCGGCGGCGGCAAGCAGCAGACGAAGGCCCAGGACCAGGGCGTCTACGCGGGCGCCATGTTCGCCCTGGACGTCGTGCACCGCGACGGACGCTGGCTCGTCGAGAACATCGACACCTTCGGCCGCTGAGCCGCCCTCACGGGAACGAGGGAGAACGCGGAGCCCACCGGCCCGCCCGTTCCTCGACCTGCTCGGCGCGTACGGAACGTCGTGGGGGCCGCGCGAGGAGCACCGGCGCTGACGCCGCTCGCCCCCCGCGGTCCCGGGCAGGGAGGGTGGCCCCGGATCAGGGGCGGTGCCGCACGAAGCTGAGGTAGGCGAAACCCTCGCCTTCGCGCGGCGCCCGGGTCCAGGACCGGGTGGTGAAGGTGCGGAGCCTGCCCCGGGTCAGTGCGAAGCGGGGCAGTGACAGCCCGAGCGCGGTGTGCAGGGCCTCCAGGAACCGCCGTCCGTCGTCCGCCGCGCTGTCCTCCGGGCGGAACAGCCGGGCCGGGTCCAGCTCCTCGGGGATCGTGCTGGAGCGCTGTACGTCCGCGTCCCGGACGCGGCAACGCCTCCCGCAGCACCCGCCAGGCGGCGTCGGTCTGCCCCCAGCGGGCGGACTTCCGGGCCTCCGCGACGGCCCGGCCCCACGGACCGGGAGGTGTGTAGCGGTAGGTGCCGTCCCTCATCGTGCCCAGTACGGTCTCGGCGGTCTCCCGGTCGGTCCCGCGCGCGGTCATCATCCCGAGCCAGTGCTCGTCCCCGCCCAGCCGCCATTCGCCGCGGGCCGGCGCCATGGCCTGCACCGGGAGGAGCTCGGGCAGGTACAGCGGGTCGGCAACCAGCAGGTGGCCGTAGTCCCGGGCGCTGTCCGGAGCGAGCAGATGCCGCATCTGGTCCAGCAGGAAGGCGCTCCGGGGCCGTCCGAAGGACCTCGCCTCCTCGAGCAGGGGCAGCGCCTCCTCGTACCGCCCGCGCAGGGCGAGCAGGCGGGCCGCGTCCACCTGGCCGTCCTGGAAGCGCGTGGTCGCGTTCACGAAGTCGGGGTTCCCCGCCCGATCGCCGTGGAAGCCTCGGTACATGGCCTCCATGTACGCGCGGAACGACGGGTAACGGTCGGGCAGTTCACCGCTCCATCCCTTGTACACGCAGAGCGCCCACTCGCCGTCCTGATCGCTGTCGCCCGGGTCGAGGAGGGCGTGCGACATGTCGGATTCCGTCTCGATCCGCAGCGCCCGCTGCCACATCCCGGCTGCGACCGGTTCCAGACCTCCAGCCAGAGGGTCCAGTGCGGGTCGCGGGGCCCGTCGGGCACGTACACGTCGACGTACC
>NZ_JBEXSZ010000183.1:0-14801 GCF_040613865.1 Streptomyces sp. NPDC006197
GCGCCCGGGTGTACAGCTGGATCGGCGGAGACCGCCCCGACGAGGTGGCGAGCGAGGCCCTGGCCCGCAAGAACGAGGGCTTCACCGCCATCAAGATGAACGCTTCCGCCCAGCTGCGGCTCATCGACACCCCCGCCGCCACGCAGGGGATCGTGGACCGCGTCGCCTCCATCCGCGAGGCCGTCGGCGACGAGTTCGACATCGCGATCGACTTCCACGGCCGCCTGACCGCGCCGATGGCCCGCCGGGTCCTGCCGCTCCTGGAGCCGTACCTGCCCTTCTTCGTGGAGGAGCCGGTCGTCCCCGAGATGAGCGACCACATCGGCGACATCGTCCGCTCCACCTCGATCCCCATCGCGACCGGCGAACGCCTCTACTCCCGCTGGGACTTCAAGAAGGTCCTCGCCCAGGGCATCGCGGTGGCGCAGCCCGACCTCTCGCACGCGGGCGGCATCTCGGAGGTCCGCAGGATCGCCGCGATGGCCGAGGCGTACGACGTGTCCCTCGCCCCGCACTGCCCGTTGGGACCGATCGCGCTGGCCTCCTGCCTCCAGGTCGGCTTCGCCGCGCCGAACCTGCTGATCCAGGAGCAGAGCCTCGGCATCCACTACAACACCGGCTCCGACCTGCTCGACTACCTCGTCGACCCCTCGGTCTTCCGGTACGAGGACGGTCACGTGGCCCTGCCGACCGGCCCGGGCCTCGGGATCGAGGTCGACGCGAAGGCGGTCGAGCGGGCCGCCGAGGTGGGGCACCGCTGGCGCAATCCGGCCTGGCGCCGGGACGACGGCTCGCTGGCCGAGTGGTAGTCGGTACGCGCCGAAGGGGCGGGCTCGCGAACGGGCCCGCCCCTTCTTCACGCCGTACGGCTCACCGGTGGGCGAGCACGCCCGCCGCGGGCAGCAGCCTGCTGTCGTAGTCGAAGAGGGCCTGGTTCTCCCAGCCGTTGCCCGAGGCGGGGTCGGCCGGGTCCCAGCCGTTGCCCGCGACGGCCGTCCAGGTCGGCTCCCAGTAGACGACGCCGAGACCGCGGCCGTTCGGCACCGCCTCGACGACGTTCATGACGTCCCGCAGCCAGGCCGACTGGCCGGCGCTGCTCGCCGGGTAGCCGGAGACCAGCTCGGAGGAGAGGTCGATGATGTTCTCGTGGGCGTCCTCGCTGTCCAGGCGGAACGGGTACGCGGTCTCCGCGACCATCACCTTCTTGCCGTAGCGGGCCGAGATGTCGTCCAGGTTGGCCTGGAGCGAGGACAGGGCGCCGTGCCAGTAGCCGTAGAAGGAGAGCGCGATGACGTCGTAACCCACGCCCTGCGCGGTCGCGTTGTCGAACCACGTGCGGTAGAGCGCGTTGTCGCCGCCGTTGGCGAGGTGCAGCGCGATCTGGGTGCCCGACGAGACCGCCTTGGCGGCGGAGATCCCGGACTTGAGCAGCCCGGCGAGCTGGGACCAGTTGCTCGTGGAGCCTTCGGGCCAGAGCATGCCGGTGTTGATCTCGTTGCCGATCTGGACCATGTCGGCGGTGGTGCCCTGTGCCTTGAGGGCGTTCAGGACGTCGTACGTGTGGTCGTACACGTCCGTCTTGAGCTGGGCGTACGAGTGCCCCGGCCAGGCGGCGGGCTTGGTCTGGGCGCCGGGGTCGGCCCAGATGTCGGAGTAGTGGAAGTCGACGAGGAGCTTCATGCCCTGCGCCTTGATCCGCTTGGCGGTGGCGAGGACGCGGGCCTTGTCGTTGTAGCCGTCCGCCGGGTTCACCCACACCTTGAGGCGGCCGTAGTTGGCGCCCGAGTTCCTGAGGAGGGCGACCGGGTCGCCGGTCGCGCCGGTGCTCGACTTGTACGTCCCGCCGAGGTCCTCGCTCTTCTTCAGCGCGGAGAGGTCGACGCCCTTCACGGTGAGTCCGGTGGTGCCGGGGGTGAAGGAGAGATCGTCGACGTTGATCCAGTTGCCTGCCTTGGCGTCGGAGTTGACGCTGATCGTGCAGGCCCCGCCGACGACCTTGACCGGGGTGACGATCCGTATCCAGCCGCTCGACGTGACCGGGAGGTCGGTGCGCTGCTCGGCGGAGCCGCAGTTGCGCAGGGCGAGGTAGGCGGAGTTCTGCCCGCCGCCGGAGCGGACCCAGGCGCTGAGCGTGTAGCTGCCGTCGGTGAGACCGGAGAGGTACTGGTACGTCTCCACCTTGTACGCGGCGGAGGACCAGTGGGTGAGGCGGTGACCGCCGCTGTGGCCCCCGGCCTCGGTGAAGGAGGCGGCGTTCTGGCCGGCGGCGGAGTAGGTGGACCAGCCGGAGGGGGCGGCGGTCCCGGTGCCGTCGGTCTCGAAGCCGGCGTTGGTGAGGGTGGAGGCCGCCTCGGCGTGCCGGGCGGCGGGCAGCGGGGCCAGGAGGAGGGCGCCGAGCGCGGCGGCGAGGGCCGTGGCGCGCAGGCGGGTGCGGCTGCGTACGGGGTGCATCGTCGAGTCCCTTCGACGGTGGCGGATGTGAGGAGTGTCGTGCGGTGGGTCCTTGCGGTGGTACGGCTCACCCGGGGGCGGTGCAGCGGGTGCGGGCCGCCCCCGGGGAGATCAGGGGGGTGGGCTCAGCCGTCGAGGCGTACGACCCTGACGGCGCCGGCCGGGACGGTGAGCTTCCCGTCGGCCGGTCCGCCGCCGAGGAGCTCCGTGCCGGAGCCGTCCAGCGGCACCTCGGCGTCCTCGGCGGAGTGGTTCAGCGCGAAGACGTACCGCTGCCCGGCGTCCCCGGCGCGGTGCACGACCTCGACGTCGTGCGGGAGTCCGGTGCGCGGGGCGACTCCGGCGTCCTCGCAGGCGGCGGCGAGGATCGCGTCGAGCGAGGCCGCGTCGAGCCGGGTGGAGACGTACCAGGCGGTGCCCCGGCCGAGCCGGTGCCGGGTGACGGCGGGTCCGCCGGCGGCCGGGCCGTCCGCGTACGTCCACACGGTCTCCGCGCCGCGCGGCCGGACGAACTCCGTCCAGACGTCGCCGGTGAGCGTGGCGCCGTCCGGTCCGGTGACGGTCACCCGCTGGTCGTCCAGGAGCGGGGACCACTCGTCCACGGTGAGGCCGAGGACCTCGCGCAGGGCGCCGGGATGGGCGCCGGGGTGCACGGCGTCGTGCTCGTCGACGATCCCGGAGAAGTACGAGACGACGAGGGTGCCGCCGTTCTCGACGTACTCGCGCAGGTTCTGCCCGGCGGCCTCGGTGGTGAGGTAGAGCGCGGGGACGACGACCAGCGGGTAGGCCGAGAGGTCGGACTCGGGGTGGGCGAAGTCGACGGTGAGGTGCCGGTCGTAGAGGGCCTCGTAGAAGCTGTCGGCGCGCTCGCGGGCCTCGTGGGCCTCGTTCGGCCGCCACTCCAGGCTCTGGGCCCACCAGGAGTGCCAGTCCCAGACCATGGCGACGTCCGGGACGGTCCGGGTGCCGCGCACCTCGGCGAGGGCCTCCACGTCGGCGCCGAGGGCGACGACCTCCCGCCAGATCCGGGTGTCGGTGCCGCCGTGCGGGACCATCGCGGAGTGGAACTTCTCGGCGCCGCGCCGGGACTGGCGCCACTGGAAGAACATGGCGCCCTCGGAGCCGCGGGCGACGTGGGCGAGGGAGTTGCGGGCCATCTCGCCGGGGCGCTTGGCCGGGTTGCGGGGCTGCCAGTTCACGCCGGAGGTGGAGTGCTCCAGGAGCAGCCAGGGTGCGCCGCCGGCCACCGAGCGGGTGAGGTCGGCGGCCATGGCGAGGTTGACGTGGGTGCGGCGGCCGTCGGTGATGAGGTAGTGGTCGTTGGTGACGAGGTCGACCTCGCGGCCCCAGGCCCAGTAGTCGAGGGAGTCGCACTGGCTGAGCGCGGTCATGAAGTTGGTGGTGACGGGGATGCCGGGGGCGAGCTCGTGGAGGATGTCCCGTTCCGCCCGGAAGTTCTCCCGGATGGTGGCGTCGGCGAAGCGGCGGTAGTCGAGCTGCTGGGCCGGGTTGCCGACGGTGGGGGTGGCGCGGGGCGGGTCGATCTCCTCGTACGAGCCGTAGCGCTGGCCCCAGAAGGCGGTGCCCCAGGCCTCGTTGACGGCGTCGACCGAGCCGTAGGTCTCGTGGAGCCAGCGGCGGAAGTGAGCAGCGCAGTTGTCGCAGTAGCAGGCGCTGACGGGGACGCCGTACTCGTTGTGGACGTGCCACAGGGCGAGCGCGGGGTGGCTGGCGTAGCGGCGGGCGAGCTGCGTGGTGATGCCGGCGGCGGCCGTGCGGTAGGCGGCGGAGCTGTGGCAGATCGCCCCGCGTGAGCCGTAGGAGAAGCGGACGCCCTCGGCGGTGACGGGCAGGGCCTCGGGGTGGGCGCGGTAGAACCAGGCGGGCGGCACCACGGTGGGGGTGCCCAGGTCGACGCGGACGCCGTTCTCGTGGAGCAGGTCGAGGAGCCGGTCGAGCCAGCCGAAGTCGTGGCGTCCCGGCTCGGGTTCGAGCAGCGCCCAGGAGAAGATCCCGACGCTCACCATGGTGACGCCGGCCTCCCGCATCAGCCGGACGTCCTCCTGCCAGACGCTTTCCGGCCACTGTTCGGGGTTGTAGTCCCCGCCGAACGCGAGCCGGTGCAGGCCCTTCGGAGTGGTCTGCGGCATGAGTCTCTCCTGAAACCTCGGAAGATGGAAGCTTTGGTTCTTTGGGAACGTGCACACACTCGATCTCGATGTGGCAACGCAACATAACCGCACACGAACAACCATTGACAAGTGTCTGGAACGTTTCTCTACTGTGAACGCTCACAGATGCATGACCGGCCCTCCCGCTCGGGGGAGAGGCCCCTTTTTCGGTCAGGGAGAAGTACCCCATGCCTCACATCACGCGCCGCGGTCTCGCCGCCGCCACCGCCGTCCTGCTCGGCGCCACCGCGCTCTCCGCCTGCGGCTCCTCCGACTCCGGCGACGAGGCGGGCGCCGACTCCGGCCCCGTCTCGCTCACCTACTGGGCCTGGGCGCCCGGCATGGACAAGGTCGCCGCCCTCTGGAACGCCGAACACCCCGACATCAGGGTCACGGTGCAGAAGCAGGCCTCCGGGGACGACCTCGTCACCAAGATCATCACCGCGACCAAGGCGCACAAGGGACCCGACCTCGTCCAGGCCGAGTACCAGGCCCTCCCCACCCTCGTCAGCAACGACTCCCTGGCCGACATAGCCGCCGAGGTCCCGGAGAACGTCAAGAACGCCTTCGCCCCCGGCGTCTGGCAGCAGACCACCTTCGGCGGCGAGGCCGTCTACGCCCTGCCGCAGGACTCCGGGCCGCTGATGTTCTTCTACCGCGAGGACCTCTTCAAGCAGTACGGCCTCTCCGTCCCCACCACCTGGGACGAGTTCGCCGCCACCGCCCGCACCCTGAAGAAGAAGGCCCCCGGCAAGTCCCTGACCACCTTCTCCGCCAACGACGCCGGCCTCTTCGCCGGCCTCTCCCAGCAGGCCGGCGCCAAGTGGTGGACCTTCGAGGGCGAGAAGTGGAAGGTCGGCATCGACGACGCCGCCACCAAGAAGGTCACCGACTTCTGGGGCGGCCTGGTCGCCGAGGGCGCCGTCGACAACCAGCCGATGTACACCCCCGCCTGGAACAAGGCCATGAACACCGGCGAGCAGCTCGCCTGGGTCAGCGCCGTCTGGGCCCCCGGCACCCTCACCACCGCCGCCCCCGCCGCCAAGGGCAAGTGGGCCATGGCCCCGCTCCCGCAGTGGACCAAGGGCGGCAACGCCACCGGCAGCTGGGGCGGCTCCTCCACCGGCGTCACCTCCGACTCGAAGCACAAGGAGGCCGCCGCGAAGTTCGCCATCTGGCTGAACACCGACCCGAAGGCCCTCGCCGCCCTCGTCAAGGAGACCGGCATCTACCCCGCCGCCACCGCCGCCCAGACCAGCGGCGCCCTCGCCAAGGCCCCCGACTACTTCGCCAACCAGCCCGACTTCTACACCCGCGCCGCCGAGATCGCGAAGACCACCGCGCCGGGCGCCTGGGGCCCCAACGTGAACGTCGCCTACACCTCCTTCAAGGACGAGTTCGGCAAGGCCGCCAAGGCCAGGTCCGGCTTCGGCGCCGCCCTGACGGCCGTCCGGAACACCACCGTCGCGGACCTGGAGAAGCAGGGCTTCGGAGTCGCCAAGTGACGCAGCCCCGCCAGGGCGTGCGCCGGTCGTACGGGGCCAAGACGGCCCCGTACGCCCTCCCGTCGCCCACCACCCTCAAACGAGCGCGAAGCGCCCCCTACTTCTTCCTCCTCCCCGCCGCCCTCCTCTTCGCCCTCTTCTTCGCACTGCCCATCGGCTACGCCGTCTGGCTCAGCTTCCACAAGATCGAGATCAAGGGCCTCGGCCTCGGCAGGGGAGCCAGGCACGAGGTCTGGGCCGGCCTGGAGAACTACACCTCCGCCCTCACCGACTCCGAGTTCCTCCACAGCGCCCTGCGCGTCCTCGGCTACGGCGCCATCGTCGTCCCGGTCATGCTCGGCCTCGCCCTGCTCTTCGCGCTCCTCCTCGACACCGAGCGCGTCCGCGCCCGCTCCTTCGCCCGCCTCGCGATCTTCCTGCCGTACGCCGTCCCCGGTGTCATCGCGGCACTCCTCTGGGGCTTCCTCTACCTCCCCGACGTCAGCCCCTTCCTCCACCTCCTCGACGCCCTCGGCCTCCCGCAGCCCGACCTCATGGACGGCGGGCCGCTCTACCTGGCGATGTCGAACATCGCGATCTGGGGCGGCACCGGCTTCAACATGATCGTCATCTACACCGCGCTGCGCTCCCTGCCCGCCGAGGTGTACGAGGCGGCCAAGCTCGACGGCTGCTCCGAGCTCCGGATCGCGCTCCGCATCAAGATCCCGATGGTGGTGCCCTCCCTGGTGCTCACCTTCTTCTTCTCGATCATCGCCACCCTCCAGGTCTTCAACGAGCCCATGACGCTCAAGCCGCTCACCAACGGCATCCCCTCCACCTGGAGCCCCCTGATGAAGGTCTACAACGACGCCTTCACCGGCGGGAACATCCACGCCGCCTCGGCCACCGCCGTCGTGCTCGCCCTCGCCACCTTCGCGCTCTCCTTCGCCCTCCTGAGGGTCTCCAACCGCCGCACCGCACAAGGAGCAAGCCGATGAACGGGCTCGCCTCCCCGCCCCTCCGCGCCTCCGCCCCGGCCGCCGGCACCACCCCCGGCACCTCCCAGGGCCCGCCCCGCCCCCGCCGCACCGCCCTGCTCCCCACCGCCGCCCTCGTCCTCGGCGCGCTCTACTGCCTGCTCCCCGTCGCCTGGGTCGTGGTCGCCGCCACCAAGTCGGGTCAGGACCTCTTCTCCACCTTCACCTTCCTGCCCGGCGACGGCTTCGCCGACAACCTCACCGACCTCAACGCGTACCGCGAGGGCATCTACTGGCGCTGGATGGGCAACTCCGTCTTCTACGCGGGCCTCGGCGCCGTCCTGTCCACCGTGGTCTCCGCCTTCGCCGGCTACGCCTTCGCGGTCCACCGCTTCCGCGGCCGCGAGCCCTTCTTCAACGTCATCCTCACCGGCGTCCTCATGCCCCCGGTCATCCTCGCCATCCCGCAGTACCTGCTCATGGCCGAGGCCGACCTCACGGACACGTACGCCTCCGTGCTGCTGCCGCTGATCCTCTCCCCGTACGGCGTCTACCTCGGCCGCATCTACGCCGAGGCCGCCATCCCCATGGAGCTCGTCGAGGCGGGCCGCATGGACGGCGCCGGCGAATGGCGGATCTTCCTGCGGATCGCCGTCCCCATGATGTCCCCGGGCCTGGTGACGATCTTCCTCTTCCAGTTCGTCGCCATCTGGAACAACTTCCTCCTGCCCTTCATCATGCTCGGCGACGACGAGAAGTTCCCCATGACCGTCGGCCTGTTCACCCTCCTCAAGCAGGGCGCCAGCCAGCCCTCCCTCTACACCCTCGTCATCGCCGGAGCCTTCCTCGCCGTCGTCCCGCTCATCGCCCTGTTCCTGGTCATCCAGCGCTTCTGGAGCCTCGACCTGCTCTCCGGCGCCGTAAAGTCCTGACCACAGGGGATCGAGGGGAAACACACAGCATGAGCACAGCAGCGAGCAGGCGCCGCCCGGCGACCATCCACGACGTGGCCCGCGAGGCCGGAGTCTCGCGCGGCACCGTCTCCCGCGTCCTCAACGGCGGCCACTACGTCAGCCCGACCGCGAAGGCGGCCGTCGACGCCGCGATCCGAAGAACGGGATACGTCGTCAACCGGCACGCCCGCTCGCTGATCACCGGCAAGTCCGACTCGGTCGCCTTCCTCCTGACCGAACCGCAGGAGCGCTTCTTCGAGGACCCCAACTTCAACGTCCTCCTCAGGGCCTGCACCCAGGCCCTCGCCGCCCAGGACATCCCGCTCCTCCTGATGATCGCGGGCACCGAGGACGAACGCCGCCGCAACCTCCGCTACATCGAGGCCGGCCACGTCGACGGCGTCCTCCTCGTCTCCAGCCACTCCGGCGACCCCGTGGTGGCCCGGCTGCACGAGGCCGGAGTCCCCGTCGTCGCCTGCGGCAAGCCCCTCGGCCAGACCGCCAAGATCGGCTACGTCGCCGCCGACGACCGGGACGGCGCCCGCGACATGGTGCGCCACCTGTACGCGACCGGGCGGCGCCGGATCGCCACCGTCACCGGACCGCTCGACACCCCCGGCGGGGTGGAGCGCCTCGCCGGCTACCGCGAGACGCTCGCCGAGCACGGCCTGCCCGTCGACGAGACGCTGATCGCCACCGGCGACTACAGCCGGGCCAGCGGAGAGGACGCCGCCCGCGCCCTCCTGGAGCGCGCCCCGGACATCGACGCCGTCTTCGTCGCCTCCGACCTGATGGCGCAGGGCGTCCTCGACGCGCTCGCCCGCGCGGGCAGGCGGGTCCCCGAGGACATCGCCGTGGGCGGCTTCGACGACTCCCCGGCGGCCCTCTCCTCCCGCCCCTCCCTCACCACCATCCGCCAGCCCTGGGACCGCATCAGCACCGAGATGGTCCGGACGCTCCTGGCGCGGATAGCGGGCGAGGACCCGGCGACGGTCATCCTGCCGACGGAGCTCGTCCGCCGCGAGTCGGCGTAGGGCCTGTCCTGTCGGCACGGCCGGGCCCCTTCGTGGGCCCGGCCGTTCGTCCTATCGGCCCGTCACCAGGATCACTTCCAGAGTGCGCGGCCCGTGCACGCCCTCCACCCGGTCCAGCTCGATGTCGCTCGTCGCGGACGGCCCCGAGATCCAGGTCAGCGGACGCCCCGGATCGAGCAGGGGGAGCGCGAGCGGCACCGAGGCCACCACCTGCTCCGGCGCCCGCACCACGCAGAGGTGCAGATCGGGGACGAGGGTGAGGGCCCGGCGGCCCTGCCCCGGCCCGCCGTCGAGGACGATCGTGCCGGTCTCGGCGATCGCCACCGCGCACCCCGTCACCACGGCGTCCGCGCCGTCCAGTTCGTACGGGGTCAGCCGGGGCTCGTCGAACCGCCGCACGGCCTCGGCCGTGGCGAGCCACTCCTCGGGCAGCCCGGGCGGCACGACGACGCTGCGGGCGCCGCGTTCCGCGAGGAGCCGCGCGACGAGCCCGGCCACGCCGTCGGGGGCGGTGCGGTGGACACGGGCCCGGTAGTCGGCGAGGTTCTCGTGGAGCAGGTCGAGAAGACCGTCCGAGTCGTCCGGGGCGTGGCTGGTCCGGTAGTCACGGGCGACGGCGGGAGCCTCGGGGGCGTCCGCGACGGCGGCGCGGATCCGGGCGAGGACGCGGGCGCGGGAGTCGTCGGTCATGTGCGGGTCCTCCTCACGGGGGTCCGGGGGCCGGGCGCGGCCGGGTGCGGTTCCGGGTGCGGGGAACCGGTCGTGTGGGGCCGCGCGGGCGGGAGATCGGTCATGCGCGGTTCTTCCTCCACCAGTCGCGGAACGGTTCGGCGGGCAGTTCGGGCAGGTCGCGACTCTCCGTCCACTGACGGGCGCCCGGGCCCGGCAGCCGTTTCGGGAGCGCCTTCCGGGTCGCGGACGCGAGCCGTTCGCCCGCGGCGAGCACGCCGGGGTGGTCCAGGACCCAGGTGGACGCCTTGATCGCGGCCCGCTCCAGACGGTGTCCCTTGCCGCCCTCCTCGGCCACCCGCTCGCGCAGGTGCACCAGGACCTCGGGGATGTCGATGGCGACCGGGCACACCTCGTAGCAGGCGCCGCACAGCGAGGAGGCGTACGGCAGCGAGGCGTCGACCTCGCTCGCGGTGCCCCGCAGCTGCGGGGTGAGGATCGCGCCGATCGGACCGGGGTAGACCGAGCCGTACGCGTGACCGCCGGCCCGCTCGTACACCGGGCAGACGTTGAGACAGGCCGAGCAGCGGATGCAGCGCAGCGCCTGCCGCCCCACCTCGTCGGCGAGGGCGTCGGTGCGTCCGTTGTCGAGGAGGACCAGGTGGAAGGCGCTCGGCCCGTCGCCGTCGGTGGTGCCGGTCCACGTGCTCGTGTACGGGTTCATCCGTTCGGCCGTCGAGGAGCGCGGGAGCGTCTGGAGGAAGACCTCCAGGTCCCGCCAGGTCGGCACCACCTTCTCGATGCCGACGACCGAGATGAGGGTCTCGGGCAGGGTCAGGCACATGCGGCCGTTGCCCTCGGACTCGACGACGACGAGGGTGCCGGTCTCGGCGACCATGAAGTTCGCCCCGGAGATCCCGACCTTGGCCCGCAGGAACTTCTCCCGCAGGTGCAGCCGGGCCGCCTCCGCCAGCTCGGCCGGGGTGTCGCTCAGCCCCTCCGGCGCCGGGCGGCCCCAACTCCCCATCCTCTCGCGGAAGACGTCGCGGATCTCGCCGCGGTTGCGGTGGATCGCCGGGACCAGGATGTGCGAGGGGCGGTCCTCGCCGAGCTGCACGATCAGCTCCGCGAGATCCGTCTCGTACGCGGCGATGCCCTCGGCCGCCAGGTGCTCGTTGAGCCCGATCTCCTGGGTGGCCATGGACTTGACCTTGACGGCCTCGGTCTCTCCGGTGGCCCGTACGAGCTCGGTGACGATCCGGTTGGCCTCCGCCGCGTCCGCCGCCCAGTGCACCGTGCCGCCCGCAGCCGTCACCGACTCCTCCAACCGGAGGAGGTACGTGTCGAGATGGCGGAGCGTCTCGTCCTTGATCCGCTTTCCGGCCTCGCGGAGCGCGGCCCAGTCGTCCAGCTCGGCCACCGCCCGCGCCCGCTTGTCCCGGATGGTGTGGGTCGCGTGTCGCAGGTTGGCGCGCAGGGTCGTGTTCCCGACGGCCGCCCGCGCGGCCTCGGGGAAGGCCGGCATCCCCAGGAATGTTCCGCTCACCGCCAGGGCTCCTCTTCCGTGCTCGCCAGGATCTCCGCCAGGTGCAGCACCCGCAGCGGCGCCTCCTGGCGCCTCAGCATGCCGCCCACGTGCAGCAGACAGGAGTTGTCCGCGCCGCACAGGACCTCCGCGCCCGTGGACAGCGCGTTCGCGATCTTGTCGGCGCCCATCGCCGCCGAGACGTCCGGGTTCTTCACCGCGAACGTGCCGCCGAAGCCGCAGCACTCCTCCGCGCCCGGCAGCTCCACGAGCTCCAGGCCCTTCACCGCCTCCAGGAGCCGCCGCGGCCGCTCCCCGAGCCCGAGGAGCCGCAGGCCGTGACAGGACGGGTGGTACGTCACCCGGTGCGGGAAGTACGCGCCCACGTCCGTCACGCCGAGCACGTCCACCAGGAACTCCGTCAGCTCGTGCACGCGCGGCGCCAGGGCCCCCGCCTCCGTACCGAACGACGGGTAGTGGTGGCGGACCATCGCCGCGCACGAACCGGACGGGGTCACCACGTGGTCGTAGCCCTCGAAGGCCCGCACCGTGCGCCGTACGAGCGGCTCGGTCTCCGCGCGGTAGCCCGTGTTGAACTGCGGCTGCCCGCAGCAGGACTGGGCCGCCGGGAAGTCGACCGTCACCCCGAGCCGTTCGAGGAGCCGGACCGTGGCCACGCCCGTCGCCGGGAAGACGGCGTCGTTGACGCAGGTGACGAAGAGGGCGACGCGCATCACTGGTTCCTCGGGGACGGTTCGAGTCGGGCGGCGGCCCTGTCCCAGGCGGCGCCGTCGCCCTGCGGTACGTAGTGTCGCAGGGGTCGCGTCCGCGCGACGAGCCGACGCATCGAGCCGAGGCCGCCGACGAGACCGGCGGCGCGCGCCTGGACGAGGACGTTGCCCAGGGCGGTCGCCTCCACGGGGCCCGCGACCACGGGCAGCCCGGTGGCGTCCGCCGTCCACTGGCAGAGCAGCGCGTTACGGGCTCCGCCGC
Source organism: Streptomyces sp. NPDC006197 (assembly GCF_040613865.1). Classification (NCBI taxonomy): domain Bacteria; kingdom Bacillati; phylum Actinomycetota; class Actinomycetes; order Kitasatosporales; family Streptomycetaceae; genus Streptomyces; species Streptomyces sp. NPDC006197. The sequence goes on from NZ_JBEXSZ010000183.1 coordinate 12,258, forward strand.
CCACCAGATGCACCCGCGCGACCTCCCGGCCGGCCAGCTCGGCGGCCCGCCGCAGGGTGCGCCGGTGGGCCAGGGCCAGACTCTCCAGGACACAGCGGACCACCGCCCCGGGACCGTCCGGCGCGGGCTGCCCGGTGCGCCGGCAGTGGGCCCGGATCCGCTCCGGCATGTCGCCCGGGGCGAGGAACTCCGGCGCGTCCGGGTCGACGACCGCCGCGAACGGCTCCGCGCGCGCCGCGTCCGCGAGCAGCCCGTCGAGACCGGCGGACAGCCCCTGGCGCTCCCAGGTGCGGCGGCACTCCTCCAGGAGCCACAGGCCCATGGTGTTCCGCAGGAAGCGGACCGTGCCGTCGACCCCGCGCTCGTTGGTGAAGTTCGCCGCCCGGGACTCCTCGGTCAGGACCGGGGCGTCCAGCTCCAGGCCCGCGAGCGACCAGGTGCCGCAGGAGACGTACGCGAAGTCCGGGTCCGTCGCGGGGACGGCGGCCACGGCCGACGCGGTGTCGTGCGAGGCGACGACCGTCACCGGTGTCCGGGCGTCGAGCCCGGTGAACCCGGCGACGTGGGGGAGGAGTTCGCCCGCCGGGTCGCCGGGGGCCCGCAGCGGGGGGAGCAGTCCGGGGTCGATCGCGAGGCGGCCGAGCAGCTCCCCGGACCACGCGCCGGCGCGGGCGTCGAAGAGGCCCGTCGTGGAGGCGTTCGTCTCCTCGGCGCCGACCGTCCCGGTCAGCCAGTGCACCATCAGGTCCGGCATGAGCAACAGTGTCCGGGCCATGGACAGTTGGACCGATCCGGCGGCCGACGCGAGCTGGTAGACGGTGTTGAAGGGGAGGTGCTGGAGGCCGGTGATCCGGTACAGCTCGGCCGGGCCGACCTTCCCCCGCACCGCCTCCGCCGCCCCCTCCGTACGCCGGTCGCGGTAGTGGTACGGCGCGCCGAGCAGCGCGCCGTCGGCGTCGAGGAGCCCGTAGTCCACCGCCCAGGTGTCCACGCCCACCGAGTCGACGCCGCCGGCGCGGGCGGCGGCGCGCAGGCCGTCCAGGACGCCCTGGAAGAGGGCGAGGGCGTTCCAGCGCAGCCCGTCGGGCAGCAGCACCGGGGTGTTGGGGAAGCGGTGGAGCTCGGTGAGGTCGAGCAGGTCGCGGCCGACCCGCCCGAGCATCACCCGCCCGCTGGTGGCGCCGAGGTCGGCCGCGGCGAAGACGCCCACGTCGCCGCTCATCGCAGGAAGGCGGCGGCGACACCCGCGTCCACCGGCACCTGCAGACCGGTCGTGTGGCTGAGGTCGCCTCCGGTCAGTACGAACACCGCGTTGGCCACGTGCTCGGGCAGCACCTCCCGCTTGAGCAGCGTGCGCCCCGCGTAGTACGCGCCCAGCTGGTCCTCCTCGATGCCGTAGGTGGCCGCCCGCTGGGCGCCCCAGCCCCCGGAGAAGATGCCCGAGCCGCGCACCACCCCGTCGGGGTTGACGCCGTTCACCCGGATGCCGTGCTCGCCCAACTCCGCGGCGAGGAGGCGCACCTGGTGTGCCTGGTCGGCCTTGGCGGCGGAGTAGGCGATGTTGTTCGGGCCCGCGAAGACCGCGTTCTTGGAGGCGATGTAGACGATGTCGCCGCCGAGCCCCTGCGCGGTCATGATCCGCGCGGCCTCCCGGGAGACCAGGAACGAACCCCGCGCCATGATCGCGTGCTGGACGTCCCAGTCCTGCGCCGTGGTCTCCAGGAGCGGCTTCGAGATCGAGACGCCCGCGTTGTTCACGACCAGGTCCACCCCGCCGAAGGCGAGCACCGCCGCCCGGAACGCGGCACCGACCTCCTCCTCCGACGTGACGTCCACGGCGACGGCCACCGCCCTGTCGGGGCCGCCGAGTTCCTCCGCCACCTGCGCCGCGCCCGCCGCGTTCCGGTCGGCGACCACCACGCAGGCCCCCTCGGCGGCGAGCCGGTGCGCGATCGCCCGACCGATGCCGCTGCCCGCCCCCGTCACGAGCGCCACCCGGGTCGCGAGCGGCCGCGGCTTCGGCATCCGCCGCAGCTTGGCCTCCTCCAACTCCCAGTACTCGATGCGGAACTTCTCGGACTCCTCGATCGGCGCGTACGAGGAGACCGCCTCCGCGCCCCGCATCACCTGGATCGCGTTCCCGTAGAACTCGCCCGCCACGCGCGCGGTCTGCTTGTCGCGCCCGAAGGAGAACATGCCCACGCCCGGCACGAGCACGATCGCCGGATCGGCGCCGCGCATCGCGGGGGAGTCCTCGGTGGCGTGCCGGGCGTAGTAGGCGGCGTACTCCTCGCGGTACGCGGTGTGCAGCTCCCGCAGCCGGTCGACCGCCCGGTCGAGGGGCGCGTCGGCGGGCAGGTCCAGGACCAGCGGCCGGACCTTGGTCCGCAGGAAGTGGTCGGGACAGGAGGTCCCGAGGGCGGTGAGCCGGGGGTGTGCGGCGCGGGAGAGGAAGTCGAGCACCGGCTCGGAGTCGGTGAAGTGCCCGACCTGCGGACGGTCCCGGGAGGCGAGGGCGCGGACGTACGGGGCGAGCGCCGCGGC
>NZ_JBEXSZ010000184.1:0-14687 GCF_040613865.1 Streptomyces sp. NPDC006197
CGGAACGGGTGGGCACAACGGACGGCGCCCCTTGCCGGGCCTAGGCTCCCGCGCCTGAACCCGCACCGGATGCGCGCCGCACACGTGGTGCGGGCCAAGGCGCGGAACGCGGAGGCGCCGCTCAGGGCGCCGTCCCGTGTGCCCACCCGTCCCGCCCCAGCGGGACGATTGCCCACACGGGGGGTGGGCCGGAGGGGCCGCCCCCCCGTGGGTGCGACGCCCGGCACGGGCGGGGCCGGGGCGGCCCGTCAGACGCGGCCGCGCAACGCCGCCGCGTAGGCCTCGTCCGGGTCGAGGCGCCGGAGCTCCTCGGCGATCAGCTCCGCGGTGGTCCGGACCTTCAGAGCGAGGACCCTGCTGGGCTGGCCGGGGATGGCGAGGCGCGCGACCGGCCCCTCGGGCCGGTCGATGCGGATCTCCCCGTCGGGGGTGCCCATGCGGACGGCCGTGACGACGGGGCCGTCGGTGACGACCCGGTCGACGGGGACGCCGAGCCGGACCTCGAACCAGCGAGCCAGGAGTTCGGCGCTGGGGTTCTCCGCCTCGCTCTCGACGGCGGCGGAGGTGACGGTGAGCGGCGCCTGGTCGAGGGCGGCGGCCAGCATCGAACGCCACGGGGTGAGCCGGGTCCAGGCGAGGTCGGTGTCGCCGGGGGCGTACGAGGCGGCGCGCTTCTCCAGGGCGGTGAGGGGGTCCTCGACCGCGTACATGTCGGTGATGCGGCGCTGCGCGAGCGCGCCCAGCGGGTCCCGGGAGGGCACTTCGGGGGCGTCGACGGGCCACCAGACGACGACGGGCGCGTCCGGCAGGAGCAGCGGCAGGACCACGGAGTCGGCGCGGGCGCCGACTTCGCCGTACAGCCGGAGCAGGACCGTCTCACCCGAGCCGGCGTCGGTACCGAGCCGGACCTCGGCGTCGAGCCGCGTCACGTACCGCTCGCGGGGGGTGCGGGCGTGGCGCTTGATGACGACGAGGGTGCGGGAGGGGTGTTCCCGTGAGGCCTCGTTGGCCGCCTTGACGGAGTCGTACGCGTTCTCCTCGTCGGTGACGACGACGAGGGTGAGCACGGCGCCGACGGCGGGGGTGCCGACGGCCCTGCGCCCCTGCAGGATCGCCTTGTTGATCTTGCTGGCGTCGGTGTCCGTCAGATCGATCTTCATGTGCGGCGCCCGTCCCTTCCTTACTGCGGCGAGCCTAACCCTCCCGCGCGACGGACGCGTGCGGGTCCCCTGCGGAAGTTGTCCTACGCCGACTCGGATTCGGCGTCGGGAGCCGGGTCGGGGGACGCCTGTTCCTGGGCGCGGCGGCCGACGACGGCCGCGGCGGCGATCGCCGTGCCGAGGAAGGCGGCGGCCACCACCCACGGGCGGTCGAGGACGTGTTCGGTGACGTGGTCCAGGGAGTAGCGTCCGGCGCCGGTGATGCCGATCCCGGCGGCCGTGAAGCCGAGGAAGGCCGGGTACTCGTAGCCCCCGCCCTGGGCGAAGAAGCCGGCGGGGGCGTGGACGGCGACGGCTCCGGCCATGGCACCCGCCGCGGCGGCGCCGGCCGCCGGGGTGGCGAGGCCGAGCGCGAGGAGGACTCCGCCGCCCGCCTCGCCGAGGCCGGCGGCGATCGCGCTCTGGCGGCCCGGGTTGAAGCCCATGGCCTCCATCGCCTTGGTGGTGCCTTCGAGGCCGCCGCCGCCGAACCAGCCGAGGAGTTTCTGCGTGCCGTGCGCGGCGAGCACGGCACCGGTGCCGACTCTCAGCACCAGCAGTCCGAGATCGCGTCGATTGGGGTGGCCCATGGGGTTCTCCAGGTGCGGGAGGCGGACGCGTACGCCCTCCACCCTCGTCCCGATCGTTCCCTCTCGCCCTCCGGGACCCACTCTGAATGGGCCACTTGAGTCATGTTTTGCGGCTCTTGATCACTGTTGCTTGACTGGGTGGGCATGTCCGCCGAGACCGCAGCCCTGCGGGAAAGGATCCGGACGCTGATGCCCCGGGCGAAGGAGGACCTGACCGCGCTGGAGGCGATGCGCTCCGCCGCCGACCCGCGCCAGTTTCCGCCCGAGGAGTGCGCGAAGACCGCCGCCTTCCTCGTGCGGGCCTTCACGGAGGCCGGGCTCCGGGCACATGCACTGGGTGACCACCCCGGACGGCACGGACGCGGTGGCGGGGCACGCGCCGGGTCCCGAGGGAGCGCCGACGGTGCTGCTCTACTGCCACTACGACGTGCAGCCGCCCCTCGACGACACCGCCTGGCGGACTCCGCCCTTCGAACTCACGGAACGCGACGGACGCTGGTACGGACGCGGCGCCGCCGGCTGCAAGGGCAACATCGTGATGCACCTGACGGCGCTGCGCGCCCTCGGCGGGCCCGAAGGCCGGGGCTTCCCGGTGAACGTCAAGTTCATGGCGGAGGGTTCGGAGGAGCAAGGGATGGGCGGTCTGGAGCAGCTCCTGCCGCTGCGGCCCGAACTGTTCGCCGCCGAGCCGATGCGGGCGTACTGGACGGGGTGTCCCTCGTCGGGACGGGCCCGGTCGCCGACGAGCTGTGGGCCCGGCCCGCCGTCACCGTCCTCGGCACCAACTGCCCGCCAGTGGTGGGCTCCTCGGCCGCCCCGTGGGGCGCCCGGGTGGAGGCGGAGAGCGCCGGGCAGCCCTTCCGGGCGCACACCGACGGCCCCGCCTACCGGGCCCTGGGGGCGTCGGCGTGCCGGGGGGGAAGTCCTCGTACGGGACGCACTCGGGCTTTCGCCCTGTGCGGCGAGAGGGCGTGCCAGGCGTCACGGGGCAGACGGGAAGGTGACGACAGGCCCTGCACCGGTGTCGAGCAACCGAAAGGCCCCCGGGATGACATGACGATCGGAGGGGGGCCTCGCTCGGCAGCCCCGGGAGGGATGTCTGGAAGCCCCTGTCATGGCGGCCTCCACGGCGGCTCGGGAGATCCCGGCCCGGGGGGTGTTGCGGGTGAGCCTGCGGGGAGCGGATGCTGCCGCGCGCGTGGGAGACGTTGCAGCCGGCACACCTCGAACCGGCCGGCACAGCCCCGTGGGTGGTCGACAGCACAACTGGGCGAAGCCGAGATGAGCCGGATCGAAGACGCCCTCTTCCCCGCCGACTCTGCAGAGGTCGCGAGTCACGGTGCCAGAGAGCGACACCCATGGAATGGGCACGGAGATTTGACGCCGTGGAACACCATTCGACCCCGTCCGGGCGCCTTTCTCATTGGCTCGATTTCGCGGCCTTGACCGTTTCTGGATCTCCTGGGGCGACTCGCAGGACACCCCCGGTCGAATTGCATCGTTTTTAAGCCGATCGCCGGCCTGCGCAGCACCCCGGGGTCCCGCCTGTTTCATTGTCGGCGTGGAGCGATGCAAGGAGACAGGGATGGCATTCAAGGGTTCTCGTGCGTCACGTGTTCCTTTCCTGTTTACCGAGAGGTCTACCGAGCAGCCAGCACAGTGAGGACAGCAAGTGGGCGCGGCACACACCACGGAGATCGGACAACCCGTCCTGGAGATCGAGGGGCTGACGCACTCCCTCGGCGCGCGGGAGCTGTTCACCGGCCTTTCCCTGACCCTGCGCGCCGGTGAATCCGTCGCGGTGACCGGTCCGAGCGGATCGGGCAAGAGCACGCTGCTGTCCTGTGTACTGGGTCTGATCAGACCGACAGCGGGGTCGGTGAAGGTGACGGGCACCGACATCGTCGGGCTGCGCCCCGCGCACCTGGCCGCACTGCGCGCCCAGGCGGTCGGCATGGTCTTCCAGTTCGGTGAACTCCTCCCGGAGCTGAGCCCGTTGGACAACGTGATGCTCGCGGCCCTCCTGGCCCGCACCGACCGTCGCGGCGCGCGGGACAGGGCGCAGAAGCTCCTGGGCGACCTCGGCGTACCGCAGGCGGAGACGAGCGAGGAGCTGTCCGGCGGAGAGCGGCAGCGAGCCGCGGTGGCCCGTGCCCTGATCAACGAACCCGCTCTGCTGCTCGCCGACGAACCGACCGGCGCGCTCGACACGGAAACACGCGACCGCACGGCCGAGCTGCTCTTCGGGCTGCCCCGGCGCCACGCGTGCGGGCTGCTCGTGGTGACCCATGATCCGGGCATCGCCGCACGGGCCGACCGCACCCTGCGTCTTGAGGCAGGCACGCTGAAGACGATCTCCTCCGGTGCGTCCGCATGAGGGCCGTGACGCCGAGCGGGGACGCTCCGGAGCTTGCGCGCCGGCTCCTCGCCATCGGGCGCGTGGCGGGCCGGCGCGCCGAGGCGGGAGGCGTGCGCTTCGTCGCTCTGTTCCTCGCGACGCTGGTTCTCGCGCTCAGCCTGGGCAGCCTCGTCGCCGTCCACGCCGTGTACGCGGGCAAGGAGGAGCGCCGGACGGCCAGGACGCCCGTCGCCCCCGACGGGGCCCTGGAGCACGCTGCCGACGTGACGCTGTGGCTCGTGGGGTCCGACTCGCTCGACGGCGAGCGCCGGTTCAGCGTCGTGTACGTGGCTCCCCACAAGGGGAACGCGCCTCTGCCGCCCGGACTGGACCGCTGGCCCGCGCCGGGCGAGGCGGTCCTGTCGCCGGCGCTGCGGAGGGCGGGCGCCGGTGAGGACATCGACCACCGCTACGGCCCCTTGGCCGGCACGATCGGGGAGGAAGGGCTGGACGAGCCCTCCGAATGGCTCGCCTATGTCCGCCCGCGCGACGGACTGCGCCCCGAGCGGCCCAACTCCGTCGTCACCGGGTTCGGTCCGGCGGCGGGGCGAGTGGTGGCCGGCCTGGAGCCGGGCTCGGGCCGGGTGGACGACAAGCCCGAGGGGATGTTCCAGGCGGCGGTCCTCGGCATGCTCGTTCTGCCGGCCGTCGCTCTGCTGGTCGTGGCAGCGCGTACCGGCGCACATGCCCGTGATCGCAGGACCGCGCTCGTCGCCGCACTCGGCGGGCGGCGGCTGGACCGTGCCCTGATCGCCACCGGTGAGGCCGGGCCTCCGGCCGCCCTGGGCGCGGTCGTCGCCGCCGCGGCGGTCACCGCAGCCGTACTGCACGACGTCCGTCTCCCCTACACCGGTTACGTCCTTTCCTCCTCCCACCTTCGCCCCTACGGCTGGGCCGCCGTGCTCGCACCGCTCGCGGCCTTCCTGATCGTCCTGGCGACCGTGGTCCTCGCGGACCTCGCGCCCCGCCGCGGTGCCTCCGGCACCCGGCCGCGCGGCACGTCCCGCACCCCCTGGCTGTCCCGCCTGGCCGTGCTGTGCCCCCTCGCGATCATCCTGGCGGTGCGCGGGCCGGACCTCTTCGCGGCGGACACCGTACTGCGCACGCTCACCAGCTGGGCGGGCATCGCCGGCACGATCCTGACCCTTCCGGCCGCCATCGCGACCATCACCGCCAAGACCGGAAACCTGCTCACCCGCCGGGGACGCTCGCACGGCCTGCCCGGAACGCTCGTAGCGGGCCGGCGTACCAGCGCGCATCCCGGCGGGACGGCCCGGCTCGTCACCGGTGTCTCGATCGCGCTCATCGTGCTCATGCAGGCGATCGCCTGGCAAGGACTGTTCGGGACGCAGGCCACCGAGGCACGGCAAACCCTCGACCGCATCGGCCGCAGCCTCGTCACCGTGGGCGCACGCGGCGACGTGTCGGCATCCGCCATGGCCGCCTTCCTCGCCAAAGCACCGGCGACCGAGGCCGTGCTGCTGGCTCCACCGGCCGGCGGCAAGGAGAAGCACCTGACCCTGTACGGCAACTGCGCCGCCCTGACCTCCCTCCATCTGCCCTGCCCCGCGCACGAGACACGCGTCAACGGGCTCCCGGCGGACCCGAGGCTGCGCGAGCTGATCCGCTGGACCTCTCCCATGGATCCGACGCTGCTGATCCGCCGCACCGATGACCGGAGACTGGCGGAACTCGCCGCTCCCGACGACACGGGGAGGGCCCTCGCCCTTCTGCGACCGGACGGGGAACCTCTGTCCGTCCCAGCGCTCAAACAGTTGTCATACGAGGTGTTTCCCCGCGGAGCGGCCGTCAGGGCGCCAGGGGAGAGCAAGCTCACCGCAGGCGTCCCCAACCGTGACCAGGGCCGCTGGAGCGCACTGTTCGGCATGGTCGGCATCGCGGTGCTCGCCACGACCGCGGGCCTGAGCGCCATGGCGGAGTTCCTGCGCCAGGGCCGCGCACTCGCACCGCTGTCCGTACTCACCGGCGGGCTGCGCGTCTTCCGCACCACCGCGGCGTGGTCGGTCCTCCTCCCGTTGGCGCTCGCCGGAACCGTGGGCACCGCGATCGCGGCCGCCCTCGCGGCGCCGGTGTCCGCCGACGGTGAGTCCTCCATCACCGGAGGTCTGCTGCTGTCGACAGCCGGCGTCGTGCTCGTGGTCGGTCTACTCCTGTGGGTCTGGGCGTCCCGCGTCGCCATCCGACAAGCACGGACGTGGCGCCCCGGTGGAGACTGACCCATCCCGCGGCGGAGTAGCCGACGGTGGGCGCGCCACGGCCGGCACGCCCCCGTGGAGACACCCACGCCGCCAAGCCCTGAAGCCCACGGTCACGGGCCTTCAGGATTCATCGTCTCCGCTCGCCGTCCGCCCGGGCTTCGGGCGGGCGGTGGGCGCGCTTGACCCGTGCGCTACATTTTGCCGGTCCTTGACCACCGATCCCCCGTGATCTCAACCTTCGGAGCCGGCACTTCATGAGCGACATCGTCAACGGCCTCGGCCGGGCCGGCGCCTACGGCGCCCTCGGTGTGGTCCTGCTGATCCTCGGCATCGTGCTCGTGGACCTGCTGACCCCCGGAAAGCTCGGGCGCCAGATCTGGGAGGACCGCAACCGCAACGCCGCGATCCTGCTGAGCTCGGCGCTCCTCGGGATCGGCGGCATCGTCTTCACCTCGATCTGGACGACGTACGACCACTTCGGCAAGGGGCTCGTCTCCACCGCCGCGTTCGGCCTCCTCGGCCTGGTGATGATGGCGGTGGCCTTCCTCGTCGTCGACCTGGTCACGCCGGGGAAGCTCGGTGCCACGCTCGTCGACCCCGAGCCGCACCCGGCGGTCTGGGTGACGGCCTCCTGCAACATCGCGGTCTCGGCGATCGTCTCCGCCTCGATCGCCTGACGGCCGGGGCTCACCGGGCCATGGGCTCCACCTCCAGGAAGCGGCGGCCGCGCGGCCCCTTGTAGAGGAGCGCCTCCCAGCCGAGCCGCGCCAGGACCGGCACGCAGGCACCCAGGGCCTCCGTCTCCTCCCGGGCGGCGCCCGCCCCCGGCGGCCCCAGCCATTCCACCACCGCCGTGTCGGGCCGCTCCCCCGCCCTGACGCGGTATCCGGTGGAGAGCCGGGCCCCGGCGGCGTCCACGGACGAGGGCGTGATCCCGCCGGACTCCAGGGCGAGGGCCACCGCGCGGACCGGTCGTCGGCGCTCCCAGTCCGCGGGCACGATCCTCGGGTCGCCGCCCTGGCGCAGGGTCAGCCGCCTGATCTGGAGCAGCCCGTCGACGGCCGCGCGGATCTCCCTGGAGCGCTGCTCGGCCTCGGCCGGGGGCAGCGGCGGCCCGTCGCCCGTGGCCGCCTCGAACACGCCCGAGCCGCCCCCTCCGCCGGTGGTCACAGGAGCCGCCGGATGTCGCCGCGCACGCGGTAGAACCCGCCCGCCGCCGGGTGCAGGGCGTCCACCACGTACCGCGCACCGGGCTCGCGGATCGCCCGCGGGAACTGCACGTTCCACCCGGGTTCGTATCCCTGCGAGACGACCCGCACCCTGGTCCGGCCCGACTCGGTCACGCACTCCACGACCACCGAACCCGCCGGCGCGTCGCTGACGGCGGTCACGGCGGTCGCGGTCGTGGCCGGCTCGTACACCGGCAGGGCGGCGGCGAGCTTGACGTCCCGCACAACCGGGACCGTGCCCTGCTGCGCGGCCTCGATCGCGGCCTCGCTCGCGTCCACGCAGACCAGCGAACCGTCCGTGGTCACCAGGTAGAGCCGCTCGTCCCGGTACTGCATGGAGAGCGCCGAACCGCCGCCCGTGCCCAGCTTCCACAGCCGGGTGCCGTCCTCCGCGAAGCAGTAGACGGAGGAGGCCGAGTCGGCCGCGAAGACGAACCGGCCGCCGGGCGAGGTGGCGCAGGAGTAGACCGGGCTGTCGCAGGAGTACACCGCCTCCACGCGCCCGTCCTTCTTCGCAAGCCGCTGCACCTTCTTGCGGGACGTGCCCGCGTAGACCGCGGTGTCCTCCTGCCAGCCGAAGAGGACCGCGCCGTCGGTGGCCGTGTGCCACAGCTCGCCGCCGCCGTCCGGCGCGTGGGCCGCGACGCCGCGCGTGTCCCCGTAGTAGACGGCGTCACCGTCGGCGCGGACCATCCAGGCGTGCTCGCCCTGGCCGCCGCGCGCCCACTGGTGCTCGTCCTCGTGGTCGATGACGGTGAGCCGTCCGGAGCGGTCGGCGACGTGCAGGACGCCCTCGTGGATGTCGAGCCAGAAGATGTCGACGTCGGTGGCGATGTCGTAGGCGGCGAAGGGGAGCTTGGACGAGAGGTCGTACACCTTGCCGTCGTCGCAGCCCGCGTAGATCCAGAAGTCGTCGGCGACCAGGCACTTGACGCCGTCCGGCAGGCTGAAGCGGGCCTGCACCTCGCCGCCGCGGTCGAGCGTGAAGACGTCCCCCGCCTGGTTGCCCACCCAGCAGCGCTCCTCGTCGACGTGGATTCCGAAGGCGGCCGAGCCGGTGCGGAAGCGCCAGAGGACGGGGGCGACGGCCCGCGCGGTGGAGGGCGCGGAGGTGACCTCGCGGCGCGTCACGGGGCGTGCGGCGCGCTGCCCCGGGACGGCGGGGGCGTATCCCTTGCGGACCTTCTCACCGATCTTCTTCGCCGCCGCGGCCTGCGCCTTCGCCACCGTCGGGAACGTGGAACGCTGGGTCTGCCCGTCCGATCCGATCCGGCCGTAGCGGACCGACACCGTGAGGTCCTCGACGGTCACTTCGTAGAACTTGTGGGCACCGCCGCCGTCCTGCGACAGCTCCAGATAGGTCGTCGTCGTCATGGTGAGAACGGTAGGGGCCACCACTGACAAAGGCCTGTCGTGGAACCGCGGCCGAGGACCAAGGGCCCTGGCCTTCCGAACATTCACCGCTGTGACCACGGCGCATGAAGATCATCCGACGAGCCGTCACCTCAGGAACGGCCGGAAGGGCCTCATGACCGAGCCACAGAAACGGCCCCCGCCCGTCCGCCCCCGCCGACACACGGACGGCCTACCGATGAACGACCTGTTCCGGTCGGACCCGGCCCGGTCCGCCCGGACCCTGGTGGCCACGGGGTGTCCGTGGAGGGCGAGGGCGCTCAGGTCTCGACGCGGTCCGCCGCCGTCCGCCGGTTCTCCTCGATCGTGATCCGGCCCTTCCGGATCGTGGCCAGACGGGGGGCTCGGCGGGCGACGGCGCTGTCGTGGGTGACCATGACGAAGGTCAGCCCGTGCTCCTCGCAGAGCCCTTCGAGCAGGTCCACGATCTCGTCGCGCATCGACTCGTCGAGGTTGCCGGTGGGTTCGTCGGCGAGGAGCACCTTGGGCCGCTTCACCAGCGCGCGGGCGATGGCCACGCGCTGCTGCTGGCCGCCGGAGAGCTCGGACGGCAGGTGCCCGAGGCGCTCGCCGAGACCGACCGACTCCAGCGCCTCGGCGGCCCGGGTGCGCCGCTCGGCGGTCCTGACCCCGAGGGGGACGAGCGCGGTCTCCACGTTCTCCCGGGCGGTGAGCGTGGGAATGAGGTTGAAGCTCTGGAAGACGAAGCCGATGTTCTGGCCGCGCACGGCCGTCAGACGGCGCTCGGAGAGCGCGGCCAGGTCGGTGCCGTCGAGCAGGACGCGGCCCGAGGTGGGGCGGTCGAGGCCGCCGAGCATCTGGAGGAGGGTCGACTTGCCGCCGCCCGTGGGGCCCTGGATGACCAGCCGGTCTCCCTGGTCGAGGGTGAGGTCGATCCCGGCGAGCGCGTCGACTCTCTGCTGTCCCCGCCGGTACTGCTTGGTGACGCCGGTGAGTTCGTACATGGTGGGACTCCTGTGGTCCGTATCCGTGGTCCGTGGTCCGTGGTTCGTGGGTGGGTTCGGGCGTGTCCGGTGGATCGGGGCGGGACGCGCCCGGGGCGGTCGGCTACTCGACGCGGCGCAGCGCGTCGGCCGGGCGCAGCCGGGAGGCGCGCCAGGCGCCGAAGGCGCCCGCGACGAGCCCGCCGCCGAGGGCGAGGAGGACGGCGAGGCCCACGGTGGTGACGCTGACGGGGGCGGTGAGGGCGATGTCGACCGTCCTGCCGACCGCCGTACGGGCTCCGCCGGGGCCGCCGCCGAAGACCATGACGCCGCCGCGTCCGCCGCCGAACCCGCCGCCGTTCGCGCCGAGTTCGGCGGTGAGGGTCGGGCTCGCGGCGGTGACGGCGTACGCTCCGGCAAGGCCGATCGCGATGCCGAGGACACCGCCGATGACACCGTTGACGAGGGCCTCGCCGACGACCTGGCGGGTGACCCGGCCGCTCTTCCAGCCGAGGGCCTTGAGGGTGCCGAACTCGCGGACGCGGCGGCCGACGGCGGCGGAGGTGAGGAGTCCGGCGACGAGGACGGCGGCGAGCAGCACGGCGTACGAGAGCCACTTGCCGACGTTCGACGCGAGGTCGGCGGCGGTGTCGAGCGAGCCGGAGACCGTCTGCGCGAGGTCGGCGGAGGAGGTGACGGTGGTGCCGGGGACGTTCTTCTGGATAGCGGTCTTGACCGCTTCGATGCGCGTCGAGTCGGTCGCCTTCACGTAGATCGTGGTGATCTTGCCGGCGGAGGAGGAAAGCGTCTGTGCCCGCTCGAGGGGCAGGTAGACCTGGGCGGCGGACTGTCCGCGGTCGGCGGTCGCGATGCCGATGATCTCGAACCCCACGCCCTTGACGGTCAGTTCGTCGCCGACGGAGAGGTCCTTCTCCTGGGCGTAGGCGCTGTCGACGACGGCGACCTCGGCATCGGTCTCGGTGGTCCTGAAGGTGCGGCCCGTGGACACGGTGGAGGTGGTGAGGGGGCCGAGGTCGGGGGCGGTGACGTCGGTGCCGCAGATCGTGAAGGAGTCGACGTCGAAGGCCGCGCCGCCGCCGGTCACGGTGTCGCCGGGGCCGGAACCGCCGCCGTTCGCGCCGCCTTCGCCTCCCGGGCCGCCGGGCCGGGTCTGCTGTGCCTGGCCGCGTTGGATCCGACCGCGCGCGAACTCGCCGTTGATCTTCAGGTTGACGAGGCTCAGGCCGCCCACCGCCCGGTCGACGCCCTGCTGCTTCGCGACCGTGCCGACGGTGGAGTCGGCGAGGGTCTGGAAGCCCTGGACCATCAGCCGGTCGCTGCTCTGTTCCTCGCCGTCCTCTTTGCCCTGGAACTCGAACCGCGGTCGCTGCGGCTGTGCGCCGGCCTCGGGCCGCTCCTGCGCCTTGGTCACCGTCAGGTCCGTACCGAGGCCGTAGAGGGATTCCAGGACCTTGCCCTGGGCCCGGCTCATGCCGGCGGAGACGGAGTTCACGACGATGACCAGCGCGATCCCGAGCGCGAGCCCGGAGGCGACGACGAGCGCCGCCTTTCTGCGACGGCGCAGTTCGCGCCGGAGGTAGGTGAGGAACATGGGCGCGAAGCTAGGGGCGGCGCGTGATGACGGGATAAGGCCCGCGTGAGAGCGGGATGAGAGCGGTCGAGGATTCTCGACGACCGGTCGGTCGGACGCGCGGGGCCTTCGCGTCGGTCGGACGACGCCCAAGGTCTTCACGTCGGTCGGACGTCCGAGGCCTTCGCGTCAGTCAGGCACCCGAGGCCTTCACGTCGGTCAGGCACCCGGGGCCTTCACGTCGGTCAGGCGCCCGAGGCCTTCACGTCGGTCAGGCGCCCGAGGCCTTCGCGTACGCCAGTGGGTCGGACAGGACGTCGTGGAGGACGAGGGCCGCCGCGCCGCGCGACGCGTCGGTGGTGGCGGACGCCGGGCGCAGGCGCTCCGCGTCCGGGGTCCAGAGGCCGGAGACGACGCGGGTGGCGAGCTCCTCGGCGACGGCGGGGGCCAGCCAGGGCATCAGGTGCGGGTAGATGCCGCCCAGGACGACGGCCTCGGGGTCGAGGAGGTTGACGGCCCCCGACACGGCGCGGCCGAGCATCCGGCCGGCGTCGGCGAGGGCGGCGAGGGCGCGTGGTTCCCCGGCCCCGGCACGGCGGGCGAGGTCCGGGACGCCGGTGGCGCCCGCCGAGGCGAGGAGGGCGGCCTGTCCCGCGTACTGCTCCAGGCAGCCGCGTGAGCCGCAGCGGCAGCGCGGGCCTTCGGCGTCGACGACGAGGTGTCCGATCTCGCCGGCGAAGCCGTGGGCGCCGCGCAGGAGTTCGCCGTGGACGACGATCGCGCCGCCGACGCCGATCTCCCCCGTCAGGTGCAGGAAGGTGCGGAGGGGGCCGAGCTCGCCGAACCACAGCTCGGCGAGGGCCGCCATGTTGGCCTCGTTGTCGGAGGTGACGGGGAGGCCGGCGGTGCCGGGGCGCAGGGCGGTGAGCGCCTCGCCGAAGAGGGCCTCGGCGGGGATCTCGTTCCAGCCGAGGTTGGGGGCCTGCCGGACGGTCCCGTCGGAGACGAGTCCGGGGAGGGCGAGTCCGGCGCCGGCCGGGGCGAGGTGCCGTTCGGCCGCGGCGTCCAGGGCGTCCGCGGCGATGCGGGCGGCGCGGGCGAGGACGTCGGCGGCCTCGGCGTCCCGGTTGTCGAGGTGCTCGGTGCGGCGGACGCGGTCGGCGCCGGTCAGGTCGACGACGCAGACCGTGACGTAGTCGACGTTGATCTCGACGCCGAGGCCGGCGGGCCCGGTGTCGGCCGGTTTGAGCACGGTGCCCGGCCGTCCCGCCTGCCCGCTGAAGGTCTTGCCCGACTCGACGAGGAGGCCGAGGTCGAGGAGCTGCTCGACGAGGGAGGAGACGGCGGGCCTGGTGAGCCCGACGCGGGCGGCGACGGCCGCGCGGGTCGTCTCGCCGGCCTCGTGGACGGTCCGCAGGACGAGGCTCAGGTTGTGCCGGCGCACTCCCGACTTGTCGGCCTTGGGTTCCGTGGGCTGGTTCATGGTGAGCGAGAGCCTAGTCGCCCCTTTCACTCGCGTGAAAACGGTTCCCCGCGCGAAAACAGTTCGGTGACCGAACTCTTCTGCGCTAGGCTCCGCCCATGACGCTTCCTCGCGACTACCGGGGTCAGACCTGCGCCCTCGCCCGCTCGATGGAGGTCGTCGGCGAGCGCTGGACGCTGCTGATCCTGCGCGACGCCTTCTACGGGGTCCGCAGGTTCGGCGAGTTCGCCGCGCATCTGGGCGTCCCCCGGGCCGTCCTCACCGACCGGCTCGCCGCCCTCACCGGGGCGGGCGTCCTGGCGCGCCGCCCCGAGACGGGCACGGGCCGCCGCGAGGTCTACGGGCTGACGCCCAAGGGCGTCGCGCTCTGGCCGGCCGTCCGGGCGCTCACCGCCTGGGGCGAGGAGTTCTACGCGGCGGAGGGCGGCCCGCGCCGCGTCTTCCTGCACGCGCGGGACGAGGCGCCGCTCGAACCGGACGGGCGCTGCACCGGCTGCGGCGCGGCCGTGCCCGTCCAGGACGTCCTGGTCGCCCCCGGCCCGGGGCTCGCCGCCCCGGCCCCGGACGACGACCCGGTGACGGCGGCACTCGCCCGGCCGCACCGCCTGCTCACCCCTCTCCTCACGACCGCGCCCCCGGGGCGCCTCACGAAGGGTTCATCCCGATGAAGATCCTGGTCGTCGGCGCCGGTGCCACCGGTGGCTACTTCGGTGCCCTGCTCGCCCGTGCCGGCGAGGACGTCACCTTCCTGGTCCGCCCGGCCCGGGCGGCCGCGCTGCGCGAGCGCGGGCTGCGGGTCGTGGGCCGTGACGAGGAGTGGGCGGTGGAGCCCCGCCTCGTCACGGCCGACGAGCTGCGCGAGCCGTACGACCTCGTCCTGCTGTCGGTGAAGTCCACCGGGCTCGACCGGGCGATCGAGGACGTCGCCCCGGCCGTCGGGCCGGACACGGCGGTCGTACCGCTCCTCAACGGCTTCGCCCACATGGACGCCCTCAACGCCCGCTTCGGCGCGTCGGCCGTCCTCGGCGGCGTGGCCAAGGTGGTGACCACCCTCGACGACTCGGGTGACATCAGGCGGCTCGCGCCGCTGGCCCATCTGGCCTTCGGAGAGCAGGACGGGACGGTCTCCGCGCGCGTGGAGCGGATCCGGAAGGTCCTCGACGGGGCGGGCATCGACGCGCCGGTTCCGGCCGACGTCCTCACGGCGATGTGGCACAAGTGGGTGTTCATCACCACGTTCGGCGCGGTGACGAGCCTGATGCGCGGCACGGTCGGCGAGGTGTACGACGTGCCGGGCGGTCCCGCCCTCGGCCCGGCGCTGCTCGACGAGGCCGCCGCGGTCGCCGCCGCGGCCGGGCACCCCGTACCGGAGGAGGAGCGGGCGGCGACGCTCGCCGTGGTGTCCGCGTCGGGTTCGCCGATGGTGCCGTCGCTCTACCGCGATCTGACGGCGGGCCGTCCGACCGAGGTCGAGCACCTCTTCGGCGACCTGACCGCCCGGGCCCGCGCCCTCGGCGTGGCGACCCCTCTGCTCGACCTGGCGACCCTGCACCTGCGCGTCCACCAGCGCCGGGTCACGGCTGCCGCGGGGGCCTGACGGAAGGATGCCGCCTCCCCCGCG
>NZ_JBEXSZ010000185.1:0-14629 GCF_040613865.1 Streptomyces sp. NPDC006197
GAGGTGCTCGGCCTGAGCGAGGGGCTGCGCGGCGAGGTCGCGACAAGGGCGCCGTTCCGTTGTGCCCACCCGTTCCGCCCCAGCGGAACGATTGCCCACAACGGGGGGGGTGGGCGCCGCCCCGGCGGAACAGTTGCCCACAACGGGGGCGCGAGGGGTGGGCACTGCCCCGGCGGAAGCGACTGCCCACAACGGGGTGAGGTGGGCGGCGACACCGACACGGTGGCCGCTGTGACGGGCACCCTCGCGGGCGCGGTGTACGGCCCCGATGCCATTCCCGCCCGCTGGACCACCCTCCTCCACGTCCCGCTCCCCGGTTTCGGCGGCCGGGTCCTGCGCGCCGAGAACCTACGGGACCTGGCCAGAGCCCTCGCCACGGAGCGCTGTCCCCACCGGGCCCGGCCCGCCGGCCTCAGTTCCGGGCGTGGACCGTGGCCAGGACGTCGCGGTCCGGCTGGAGGGTGAGGCTCGGGACCGGGAGGATCTCGTCCGCCGCGACGTCCAGGTGGTAGCGGCGTGCCAGGACCGCGAGGACGAGGACCGCTTCGACGAGGGCGAAGCGGGTGCCGAGGCAGACGCGGGGGCCGCCGCCGAAGGGGAACCAGGCGTACTCGGGTATCTCCTCGGCGGGTTCGCCGTCCCGGTCGATCCACCGCTCGGGGCGGAAGGCCTCGGCGTCGCCGTACCAGCGGGGGTCGCGGTGGGTCGCCCACTGGCTGGACCAGACGCGGGTGCCGACGGGCACGGGCATGCCGCCGAGGGTGGCGCCCTCCTTGGCCAGGCCGGTGATCAGCCAGATCGTGGGGTACAACCGGAGGGTCTCCTTGATGACCGCCTGGGTGTACGGCAGGGAGGCGTAGTCGTCATGGCCGGGCTCGTGGTCGGCGAGGACCCGGTCGAGTTCCTCCGTGAGGGCCTCGCGGACCCGGGGGTTGCGGGAGAGCAGGTACCAGGCCCAGACGAGGGTGGAACTCGTGGTCTCGTGACCGCCGATGTAGAGGGTGACGGTCTCGTCCCGGATCTCCTGGTCGGAGAGGGACGCACCGGTCTCGTCCCGGGCGGCGAGCAGGCGGCTGAGCAGATCGGGGCGCTCGGTCCCGCCGTCGCGGTGCTGGGACACGACGCGGGAGACCTCCGCGTCGATGACGGCGGTGGCGCGCTTGATCCGGGCGCGTCCAGGGGTGGGGACCCAGTCGGGCAGGACCGCTCCGATGCCGCTGAACTCGGCCCCGATCTCCTTCTGCGCGATGTCCATGGCCCGGCCGATGGCTTCGGCGTCGGCTGCCGTGTCGACGCCGAAGATGGTGCGGACGGCGACGAGTTGGGTGAGGGCGGCCATCTCCTTCTTGACGTCGACCCGCTGTCCGTCGCTCCACCGGTCGGCGAGGGCGACGGCGCACTCGCTCATCGTCGCCGCGTAGGAACGGACCTGCTTGGGGCGGACGGAGGGCTGCACCAGGGACCGCTTGCGCCGCCAGTCCGCGCCCTTGGAGACGATGACGCCGTTGCCGAGGAGCGTCCGGAAGGCGATGCCGAGGTCGGGCTGGTCGAAGGTGCGCTCGACCTCGGTGAGGAGCTCGCCGACCGCGTCGGGATGCGCGACGAAGAGCGAGGGCTTGCCGCCGAAGCGCCAGCGGACGAAGTCGCCACGGCTCCGGAGCTCCTCGAAAAAGGCGAGCGGGTTCTTGCCGAAGGCGGGCAGGTTCCCGAGGAAGGGCATACCCGGCGGCCCCTCGACCACAACCGGAGCGGCTGCCGAAGCCGCACCCCCTGCCTCCCCCTCCTCCGTCGACCGTCCCTCGTCCCGTGTCCCGGCATGCGGATGACCGGCTCGCGTGGTCATGTGCGTCCCCTCCCCAACTGACCTTTCCTGCTTGCGAGTCCATGCAAGCGGAAGGGCCCTGCACGCGCCACCCCTGTGGACGGCCGCCTGTGGACAACGCCGGCCGGGCGTCCGGGAACGGGCGAGTGCCCGTGGCGCGATCGCCACGGGCACTCGCCCCGAAGGGAGGGAAGGGGGACCGTCAGCCCACCGAGCTGTAGGCGACGACCCCGCGCAGCAGCGCGTCCACGGCCTTGCGGGCGTTCTTGGCGACCGTGCTGTTCTCCTTGGGCGCCGCCGCGGCGATCTGCCCGAGGACGTCGATCACCTGCTTGCACCAGCGGACGAAGTCGCCCGCGGGCATCTCCGCCTCGCGGAGCACCTCGTCGAGGCTCTTGTCGGAGGCCCACTGGTAGGCGGCCCAGGCGAAGCCGAGGTCGGGCTCGCGCTGTCCGACCCCCTCCGCCTGGTTGATCCTGAACTCCTCTTCGAGGGCGTCCAGCCGGCCCCAGATCCGGACCATCTCGCCGAGCGCCGCCTTCGCGTTGCCCGTGGGCAGCTTGGGCGCGACGGCGTCGTCGGCCTGCCGCGCCTCGAACACCAGCGCCGAGACGCAGGCGGCGAGTTCGGCCGGGCTGAGGCCCTCCCAGACGCGGTCGCGGAGGCATTCGCTCGCCAGCAGGTCGAGCTCGCCGTAGAGCCGGGCGAGCCGCTTGCCGTTGTCCGTGACCTCGTCGCCGCGCAGGTAGTCGAGCTCGGTGAGGAGCGCGACGATCCGGTCGAAGGTGCGGGCGATGGTGTTGGTGCGCCCCTCGATGCGCCGCTCCAGCTGCTGGGTGTCGCGCTGGAGGCGGTGGTAGCGCTCGGCCCAGCGGGCGTGGTCCTCGCGCTCGTCGCAGCCGTGGCAGGGGTGCGCGCGGATGGCGGTGCGCAGCCGGGCGATCTCGCGGTCGTCGGCAGCGGCGGAGCGCTGCCGGTGGTGGCGCTCGGGGTTGATGTGCCCGGCCTTGCTCCGCAGGGCGGAGGCGAGGTCGCGGCGGGACTGCGGGGAGCGCGGGTTGAAGGACTTGGGGATCCTCATGCGCTCCAGCGCCTCGACCGGGACCGGGAAGTCGATGGAGGCGAGCCTCTTGACCTGCCGCTCGGCGGTGAGGACGAGGGGGCGCGGCCCGTCGTGGTGCTCGAAGCCGCGGTGGCCGTTGGTGCGGCCGGCCGGGATGCCGGGGTCGAGGACGAGGGCGAGGCCGGCGAACTTGCCGGTGGGGACGTGGATGACGTCGCCGGGCTTGAGCTTCTCCAGGGAGCTGGCGGCCTGGGCCCGGCGCTGGGCGGCGCCCTGCCGGGCCAGCTCGGTCTCGCGGTCCTTGAGGTCACGGCGGAGCCGCGCGTACTCCTCGAAGTCCCCGAGGTGGCAGGTCATGCCCTCGCGGTAGCCCTGGAGCCCCTCCTCGTTCCGCTGGACCTGGCGCGAGATGCCCACGACGGAGCGGTCGGCCTGGAACTGGGCGAAGGACGTCTCGAGCAGCTCGCGCGAACGGTGCCGGCCGAACTGGTCGACGAGGTTGACCGCCATGTTGTACGAGGGCTTGAAGCTGGAGCGCAGGGGGTACGTGCGCGTGCCCGCGAGTCCGGCGAGGTGGTCGGGGTCGAGTCCGCGCTGCCAGAGCACGACGGCATGGCCCTCGACGTCGATGCCGCGACGGCCGGCGCGGCCGGTGAGCTGGGTGTACTCGCCGGGGGTGATGTCCGCGTGCTGCTCGCCGTTCCACTTGACGAGCTTCTCGAGGACGACGGAACGCGCGGGCATGTTGATGCCGAGGGCGAGGGTCTCGGTGGCGAAGACCGCCTTGACGAGGCCGCGGACGAAGAGCTCCTCGACGACCTCCTTGAAGGTCGGGAGCATGCCGGCGTGGTGGGCGGCGATGCCCCGCTCCAGGGCTTCGAGCCACTCGTAGTACCCGAGGACGTGCAGGTCCTCGCCGGGGATGGCGGCCGTGCGCGCCTCGACGATCTCGCGGACGCGCTGCCGCCCCTCGTCGTCGTTGAGCCTCAGGCCGGCGTAGAGGCACTGCTGGACGGCGGCCTCGCAGCCGGCGCGGCTGAAGATGAAGGTGATCGCGGGCAGGAGGCCCTCGGCGTCGAGGCGCTCGATGACCTCGGGCCGGCCGGGCGTCCAGATCCGGGAGCGCTGGCGGCGCTCGCGCTCGCGGTCGGCCTCGCGGACCATCTTGCCGCGCCGCCGGTCGCGCGGGTTGTACGTGCGCGTGTTCTCGGTGCGGGCGAGGCGGAGGAGGTCGGGGTTGACCTCGCGCCGGGACGCGCCGCGGCCGCCGTGGTCGGTCTCCTCCTCGAAGAGGTCGTACATCCGGCGTCCGGCGAGGACGTGCTGCCAGAGGGGGACGGGTCGGCTCTCCGAGACGATGACCTCGGTGTCGCCGCGGACGGTGTCGAGCCAGTCGCCGAACTCCTCGGCGTTGGACACGGTCGCGGAGAGCGAGACGAGGGTGACGGACTCGGGGAGGTGGATGATCACTTCCTCCCAGACGGCGCCGCGGAAGCGGTCGGAGAGGTAGTGGACCTCGTCCATCACGACGTATCCGAGGCCGGAGAGGGCCTGGGACCCCGCGTAGAGCATGTTGCGGAGGACTTCGGTGGTCATGACGACGATCGGGGCGTCGCCGTTCACGCTGTTGTCGCCGGTGAGCAGGCCGACCTTGTCGGGGCCGTACCGCTTGACGAGGTCGGCGTACTTCTGGTTCGACAGCGCCTTGATGGGGGTCGTGTAGAAGCACTTGCGGCCCTGGGTGAGGGCGAGGTGGACGGCGAACTCGCCCACGATGGTCTTGCCGGAGCCCGTGGGCGCGGCGACGAGCACGCCCTTTCCCGCTTCGAGAGCCTGGCAGGCCTCGATCTGGAAGGGGTCCAGATCGAAGTCGTACAGCTCGCGGAAGGGCGCCAGTGCGGTGCGCCGCTCGGCGTTGCGGGCGCGGGCGGCCGCGTACGCCTCGGCTGGTGTGAGGTCCTCTGTCATCTTGTTGTCGAGCCTACCCGCCCCCTGTGACAGTGACGCGATCTTTAACGAGGGGATGCGGAGGACTCGGCTCCGGGGGTGCGGGGGGGGATCGACGAAGAGGGTGGGGTCGCCGGTCATGGGGGTCCCCCGGACGGAGCCCGGGGGACCCTGCGGGATCAGGTGATGTCGTCGTAACCGTTGAGCCGGTGCGCACCCGCGCCGCCGTGCTCCCCGGTGGCCTGCTCGGGCAGGGCGCGGGCCGCGCCCACGGGCTCGACGGCCCCGACGGCCTCGGGGGTGAGGTCGAGCGAGGAGGCCTCGTCGTCGTCGAGCTCGGCGTCCGGGTTGGCGCGCCGGCGCCGGCGGTCGTTGAGGAGGGAGAACCCGACGGCCCCGAAGTACAGGACGGTGATGGGTCCGGCGAGGGCGAGCATGCCCACGGGGTCGGTGGTCGGGGTGATGACGGCGCCGAAGACGAAGACGCCCATGATCACGCCGCGCCACCAGCCGGCCATGCGGCGGCCGGAGAGGACGCCGGTGAGGTTGAGCATCACCAGGACGAGCGGGAGCTCGAAAGCGAGGCCGAAGACGAGCACCATGCGCAGGGTGAAGTCGAGGACGTCGCCGAGCGAGAGGATGTTCGCGGATCCCTCGGGCGTGAGGCTGATGAGGACCTTCACGCTGATGGGGAGGATGAGGTACGCCAGGTAGGCGCCGGCGGCGAACAGCGGCACGGCCGCGCCCACGAACGCGTACGTGTACTTCTTCTCGTTCTTGTGCAGGCCGGGCGCGACGAAGGCCCACAGCTGGTAGAGCCAGACGGGGCTGGCGACGACGAGGCCCGCCGTCAGGGACAGCTGGATCGTCGTGCTGAAGGGGGCCATCAGCGTGTTGAAGGAGACGATCGCGCAGTTGCCGCCGTTACTGGTGACGTCCGGTGCGCAGGTGGGCACCGATCTCGTCAGGAACTGCATGAGGTCCTCGCTGTACACGAGGGCCACGATCGTCACCGCTGCGATGGCGAGGAGACCCTTCGCCAGTCGGTTGCGGAGTTCACGCAGGTGCTCCACGAGGGGCATCCGGCCCTCGGGGTCCTTCTCCTGCTTGCGGGCAGACTTGGGCAACCCACGTCCTCATCTCGTGCGGCAGGCCGCCGCCCGGTGCGGCGGCCGCGGCGGACCGGGTCAGCGCTTGGTGGTGTCCGAGGGCTCGGTCACGGGACGCGCGCTGGTCACGTCGCCGGGAGCGGCCTGGATGGTGCGCGGGGCGGGCTCCTGCGTGCCGGTTCCGGCGTGCGGGGGGTCGGCGGGGGCGCTCTGCTGGTCGTCCGCCTTCATCGCCTTGGCCTCGCTCTTGAGGATGCGGGCCGACTTGCCCAGCGAGCGCGCCATGTCCGGGAGCTTCTTGGCACCGAACAGGAGGATGACGACGACGAGGATGAGAATGATCTCGGTGGGGCCGAGCCTACCCATAGCTGTTTACCTTCTTCACCGAGGCGACAGGGAGTACGTGCCCGGCGGGTCGGACAGGCGTCCGGCCACCGCGCTGCCTGCGATCGTAACCCGCAGGAGTAAACGCAGGGCAATGCCCCTGCGTACTCCCGATTGCGCCCCGCCGACTGCGACCGGGGCCGCTTCCCGCGGCGCGGGGCGCGGATTCAGCGGAGTGTCTCACCGGTTCGGGCGAGGCCGACGGCGGCGGTTTCGAGCTCTTCGGCGGCCTGCTGGATCCGGTCTGTGGTGTGGGCCACTTGACGGCCGAGGCGCTGGACCTCCAGGAACACCTTGACGGCGAGGACGCCGAGGACGGCGATGCCGAGGAAGCCGAGGGCGATGGCGAGCATGGGCCAGAACATGTGCTGAGCCTAGACCTTGGGCGGGCGCGGGGCGTTCAGACGGTGGTGTGGAGGCGCAGGGTGCGGACGCCGCCGCCGGTGAGGAGTTCGACGATGCGCTCGCCCGCGGGCTTGCGGACGGAGCTGCCGCACTCGGGGCAGGTGAAGGAGTAGAAGGTGGTGCGGCGGCTCGCCCCGATGGCGAGGCGCAGGGCGCTCGCGGAGAGTTCGAAGCGCGAGCGGCAGTCGGGGCAGGCGGCCTTGAAGAGGACCGGGGCCATGGACGCCGCAAAACCGTGCATCACGGACATCTCCCTCATCTCTCTCGACTCTGGCATCACGTCAGTAACAGCGTCCCGAGGGCGGGGAACGTCACACGCCCTCGCGGACACCCCTGTGACCGGCGAACTCACACACCCTCGTACGCGGCGAGCGCGGCGGCCGCCGCCGTCCTCGCGCTGTCGGCCAGCTCCGCCGGCGCGACGATCCGCCCGTCGCTGCCGAGCCGCAGCGCCAGCCTGCGCAGCGAGGCCGGGTCCGGCGTCCGCAGCGTGATCCGCAGTCCGCCGTCCGGCAGCTCCTCGGCCCGGTCGTGCGGGTAGTACTCGGCGACCCAGCGCCCGCCGGGCCCCACCTCGACCACGACCTCCGGGTCGTCGGCGGACGGATGCACCAGGCCCTCGGAGAGGTCGCGCAGCTCCAGCTCCGGCGGCGCCGCGTGCTCGTCGAGGATCCGGATCTCCACGACCCGGTCGAGCCGGAAGGTGCGGCGCGCCTCGGAGAGCCGGCACCACGCCTCCATGTAGGTGTGGCCGACGGCGAAGAGCCGGATCGGGTCGACCTCGCGCTCGGTGAGCTCGTCGCGCGCGGGCGAGTAGTACCGCACCCACAGCCGCTTGCGCTCCGAGATCGCCCGGTCGACCTCGGCGAAGACCCCGCCCTCGGACTCGAAGGTCACCGAGAGCCGGGCGCTGGCCCCGGCGGCCTCGCCGGCCGCCGCCTCCAGCTTGGCGGTGGCGCGCAGGAGGGCGTCCCGGTCGCTCTCGCGGAGCCCCGGCAGGGTGGCGACGGCCCGGGCGGCGACGAGCAGCGCGGTGGCCTCGTCGGCGGCGAGCCGCAGCGGCTCCGCGACGTCGTCGGGGTTGTGCCACCAGATCCGGTCGCCGTCGGTGTCGATGTCCAGGAGGTCGCCGCCCCGGAAGCTGGTGCCGCACATGGGCAGCACGTCCAGGTCGGAGATCAGCTCGTCCTCGGTGATCCCGAAGGCGCGCGCCACGTCGGCGACGTGGGCGCCGGGACGCTCGCGGAGATAGGTGACGAGCGAGAGCATCCGCCTCGTCTGGTCGATCGCGTTGGCAGCCATGCGGTACGTCTCCCCCTCAGCCCTTGGCCACGGCGCGCAGCCGCTCCACCACATCGGCCCGCAGATCGGCGGGCTCCAGTACGACCACGTCGGGGCCGAACTCGACGAGCCAGGCGTCGAGCCCGTGCCCGTACGGGATCTCCAGCTCGTCCCAGCCGTCGCCGCCCTCGGTCACGGCCTGGGCGCGGGCCCGCAGCGGGTAGCCGCAGCCGGCGCGGAGCCGGATCCGGGCGGAGCGGGTGGCGGTCTCGCCGGCCCAGCTCTCGACGGTCTCCCGGACGGTCACGACGTCGGGGACGGGCGCGGTGAAGGCGCCGGCGCGGGAGCGGACCCTGCCGGTGATGCGGGAGAGCCGGAAGACGCGCTCGGCGCCGCGGTCGCGGTCCCAGCCGGCCAGGTACCAGTGACCGCGCCAGCACTCCAGGGTCCAGGGCTCGACGTGGCGGGTCTCGGGGCGGGCGGCGTTGGCCTTGCGGTAGTCGAAGACGACGGGCCGGCGGTCGCGGCAGGCCAGCATGAGCGGCTCGAAGGCGGCCTCGTGGACCGGGATGCGCGGTTCGAGGGCGCTGGGCTGGGTCTCGTACGAGTCCTCGGCCTCGGGCATGCCGGCGGCGCGGAGCTTCTGGAGGGCGCCGCTGGCGGCTCCGGCGAGGCGGGCCTGCTGCCACACCTTGGCGGCGAGGCCGAGCGCGGCGGCCTCCTCGGCGTCCAGGGTGATCGGCGGCAGCCGGTTGGAGTCGCGGCGGGCGAGGTAGCCGGTCTCGCCCTCCAGGTTCTCGACGGTCTCGATGACCAGGCCGAGCTCGCGGAGGTCGTCCTTGTCCCGCTCGAACATGCGGTTGAAGGCCTCGTCGCTGCTCGCTTCGAGGTAGGCCTCGATGGAGCCGCGGAGCTCCCGCTTGCTCAGCGGACGGCGCGTCCCGAGCAGACACAGCGCGAGATTCATCAGCCGCTCGGACTTGGCAATCGCCATCGACGCCCCGCACCCTTCCGCCGGTTCCACTTCTCGGACGTCCGACCGTACCGCCCCGGGGTGTCGGGACCAAAGCCGAGGGCCCCCGCCATGGACGGCGGGGGCCCCGGAACGACCTGACCAGGTCGGTGTTACTTCACGGCCACGAGGTCGCAGACGAAGATCAGCGTCTCGCCCGGGGCGATCGCGCTGCCGGCGCCGCGGTCGCCGTAGGCGAGGTGGGCGGGGATGGTCAGCTGGCGGCGGCCGCCGACCTTCATGCCCTGGATGCCCTGGTCCCAGCCGGAGATGACCTGGCCGGCGCCGAGCTTGAACTCGAGCGGCGTGCCGCGGTTCCAGGAGGCGTCGAACTCCTCGCCGGTGGAGAAGGCCACACCCACGTAGTGGACCTTCGCGAAGTGGCCGGCCTTGGCGACCTCGCCGTCGCCCTCCCAGATGTCCCTGATCTCCAGGTCCTTCGGCGGCTCGCCACCCGGGAAGTCGATCTCGGGCTTCTCGATGCTCACTGAACTGCTCCTCAAACCGATGAACTGCGCGATGACGATCCGCGCGAACGGGACAGTCTTACATCTTCGTCAGGATGTCCACCGCGAAGACCAGCGTGGAGTTCTTCGGGATGCCCTGCTGCTCCTTGTCGCCGAACGCCTCCGACGGCGGGGCGACGATCAGGACGCGGCTGCCGACCTTCTTGCCGACGAGACCGTCCTTGAGGCCCTTCAGCGTCAGCTGCGCGAGCGGGAAGTTCTGGGGCTTGCCCGTGGTGTAGGTCGAGTCGAAGACCTTGCCGTCCTTCCACAGGGCGGCGACGTAGTTCACGACGATCGTGTCGGTGGCCTTGACGGCCTCGCCCTTGGACTCGAGCACGTAGTTCGAGACGAGCTTGGTCGGCGGGTCGGCCTTCGGGACCGTCAGCGAGGGGGCCTTGCCGTCGGTGTTCGTGCCGACCTTCGGCAGGTCCTTGTTCTCCTGGGCGACCTCGGTGCCCGTGGCGGACTTCGGGATCGTCACGGACTTCAGGATGTCCACGACGAAGACGAGGGTGGCGTTGGGCTTGATGCTCGGCGGCGAGCCGGCCTCGCCGTAGCCGAGCGCCGGCGGGATGCCGATCTCGATGCGGCTGCCGACCTTCTGGCCCTCCAGGCCCTGGTCCCAGCCCTTGATGACCTTGCCCTCGCCGAGCGTCAGGCTGAACGGCTGGCCGCGGTCGAAGCTGTTGTCGAAGGGGGTGGTGGAGTCCCAGGCCTGGCCCAGGTAGTTCACCTGGATCGCGTCGCCCTTCTTCGTCACCGCGCCCTTGCCCTCGCTGATGACGTTGATCTTCAGTTCCTTGGGCGGGTCGCCCTCGCCCTTGGAGAGGGTCGGCTTCTCCCCGAACTTCTCACCCGCGGTGATGGCGGGCAGTCCGTTCTTCATCGAGGCGGAATCGGAGCCCTTGTCGTCGCTGCCGCAGGCCGCTGTGGAGAGCAGCAGCAGCGGGACGACGAGAAGGCCGGCAAGTCGGCGCACGTGTTCCTCAGATCTCAGACGGCACGGTAGTGGTGCCGACACTCTAGGCGTTCCTCCTGTCACGTCGGGGGCCCCGCACGCCGAACGTGCGGGGCCCCGCGGGTCGATACGACCTGCCTACATTCCGGCGATCAGCTTTTCCACCCGGTCGTCGACGGAGCGGAACGGGTCCTTGCACAACACCGTGCGCTGCGCCTGGTCGTTGAGCTTGAGGTGGACCCAGTCGACGGTGAAGTCCCGCCGCTGCTCCTGCGCGCGGCGGATGAAATCGCCGCGCAACCGGGCCCGAGTGGTCTGCGGGGGCACCGACTTGCCCTCGAAGATCTTCAGGTCGTTGCAGATCCGGGCCGCCTGGCCGTTCTTCTGGAGCAGGTAGTACAGCCCGCGACGACGGTGGATGTCGTGGTAGGCGAGGTCTATCTGCGCGACCCTCGGGTTCGACATGGTCATGTTGTGCTTGGCCCGGTACCGCTCGATGAGCTTGTACTTCATGACCCAGTCGATCTCGGTCTCGATCCGGTCGAGCTGCTCGCTCTCGATCGCGTCGAGCGTACGGCCCCACAGCTCCAGGACCTGGGCGACCGTGCCGGCGCGGATGCCCCGGCGGTCGACGAAGTCCACGGCCTTCTCGTAGTACTCGCGCTGGACCTCCAGGGCGGAGGCCTCGCGGCCGCTGGCGAGGCGGACCTTGCGCTGTCCGGTGATGTCGTGGCTGACCTCGCGGATGGCCCGGATGGGGTTCTCCAGGGTCAGGTCGCGCATCACCGTGCCCGCCTCGATCATGCGGAGCACCAGGTCGGTGGCGCCGACCTTGAGCAGCATGGTCGTCTCGGACATGTTGGAGTCGCCGACGATGACGTGCAGCCGGCGGTAGCGCTCGGCGTCGGCGTGCGGCTCGTCCCGGGTGTTGATGATGGGGCGCGAGCGGGTGGTGGCGGAGCTGACGCCCTCCCAGATGTGCTCGGCGCGCTGGGAGACGCAGTAGACCGCGCCGCGCGGGGTCTGGAGGACCTTTCCCGCGCCGCAGATGAGCTGCCGCGTCACGAGGAAGGGAATGAGGATGTCCGCGAGCCGGGAGAACTCCCCGTGACGGGCGACGAGATAGTTCTCGTGGCAGCCGTAGGAGTTTCCGGCCGAGTCGGTGTTGTTCTTGAAGAGGTAGACGTCGCCCGCGATTCCCTCCTCGTGCAGGCGGCGTTCGGCGTCGACGAGCAGGCCCTCGAGAATGCGCTCGCCCGCCTTGTCGTGGGTGACCAGTTCGGTCACGTTGTCGCATTCCGGTGTGGCGTATTCCGGATGCGAACCCACGTCCAGGTACAGGCGGGCGCCGTTCCGCAGGAAGACATTGCTGCTGCGGCCCCATGACACGACACGGCGGAAGAGGTAGCGCGCCACTTCGTCAGGAGACAGTCGGCGCTGTCCCCTGAACGTGCACGTGACGCCGTACTCGTTCTCCAGCCCGAAAATGCGGCGGTCCATGTCTGAACATTACGCCTGACGGCGTGCGCTGAAACCGGGTTGGACGTCCCCGTTTCGATCATTTTCCGATCAGTGCGTGTTCTTTTCGGCGTGCACGGCGGCGGAAGCCCCCTCTCCGTCGGCGTGTCGTGCGCCGGCACCGGCGCCGCCGGGCGTGTCGGGGACGGCGAGGACACGGCCGGTGGCGAGCAGGACGAGCAGCGCGACGAGGCCGCCCGCGCCGGCCACGGCGAACCCGGCCACCGTTCCGGCCAGTTCGACCGCCGGTCCCGCGACGGCGGAGCCCAGGGCCGCGCCGACGCCGAAGGTGGTGACGAGCCAGGAGAAGGCCTCGGTGACCGTGCCGCGGGGGGCGTGCCGGTCGACCACGATGAAGGCGCAGGCGAGGACGGGGGCGAGGAAGACCCCGGAGAGCACCGAGAGGCCGGTCATGGCGACGGGGCCGGGGACGAGCATGAGCGGCAGGTAG
Source organism: Streptomyces sp. NPDC006197 (assembly GCF_040613865.1). Lineage (NCBI taxonomy): Bacteria > Bacillati > Actinomycetota > Actinomycetes > Kitasatosporales > Streptomycetaceae > Streptomyces > Streptomyces sp. NPDC006197. The sequence continues at coordinate 12,460 of NZ_JBEXSZ010000185.1, forward strand.
CAGAGCGCCAGGAGGGCCACGAGGACCCGCAGCCGCCGCTCGGGCGCCCCGGTCCACCGCCGGGCGCCGTAGAGGACGCCGCCGGCCAGCGCGCCGAGGCCGAGGGCGGCCATCAGCCAGCCGTACACGGACGGCGTGCCCCGGTCGTCGGCGTAGGCCACGGCGGCGACCGTGATGGAGCCGAGGGCGAGGCCGACGAAGAAGAACGAGCCGAGGAGGGCGAGGAGCCCGGGCGAGCGCAGGGCCCCCAGCCAGTGGGCCTCGCGGGGGGCGGAGCGCCAGGTGCGGGAGGGCTCGGAGAGGACGACGGCGAGGGCGCCGAGGATGCCCAGGACGTTGATGACGAGGAGGGCGGCGGCGGGCGACCGGAGGGCGACCAGGAGCGTCACCAGGAGCGGGCCCACGGTGAACATGACCTCCTGCGCGACGGCGTCCAGGGCGTACGCCCGGTGGACCCGGTCCTCGCGGCCGAGGACGCTCGGCCAGAGGGCGCGCAGGCCGCCTTCGAGGGGCGGGGTGAAGAGCCCGGCGACCACGACGGCGGCGTAGGCGAGGGCCAGGTGGCCGATGCCGGTGAGGGCGAACAGGGCCATGCCGAGCGCCGAGAGGACGGCGGCGGGCAGCTGGACGCGGGGCTGGCCCTTGAGGTCGACGGCGCGGCCGAGGAGCGGCTGCCCGATGGCGTTGGAGAACCCGTAGGCCGCGATCAGCCCGCCGGCCAGGGTGTAGCTGCCGCCCTGGTCCCGGACGAACAGGGTCATGGCGATGGGGCCGGTGCCGTTGGGCAGGCGCCCGACGAGGGTTCCGGCGAGGAGCCGGGCGGCGTGGGGCGCCCGGAGTATGTCGAGATAGCCGCCGTGCGCGGGGGCCTCGGTGGCCATGTCACTCTCCCGTCACCTCGGAACCACACCGAGGTTTTACGTATAACGTCCAGAGTCATACGTACCATGTCGCCGTGACGCGGGTCCACCCCGCGCCCTCCATGACGCGGGCCCGCCCGCGCCCCGCCCCCCGACCACCGTCCCACGCGGAGGCCACCCGTGCAGTCCCCCGAGCCCTCCGGCGGCGCCCGCCCGACCAGTAGGGACGTGGCCCGGGCCGCGGGCGTCTCCCAGGCCACCGTCTCCCTGGTGCTCGGCGAGAAGTGGCGCGGCCGGGTCTCCGAGCGCACCGCCGAGACGGTCCGCCTCGCCGCCCACGGGCTGGGCTACCGGCCCAACCTCGCCGCCCGCAACCTGCGTCTCGGCCGGACCCGCACCGCCATGCTCGTCGTCCCCGCCCTCACGAACGAGTTCTTCGCCCACGTCCACACCGGCGCGGCCCTCGCCGCGGCACGACACGGCTTCGGCGTCGTCCTCTACCCCTCCCCCGACGGCGTCGGCCCCGCCCGCGACCCCTTCGCCTCGGCCCAGGCCGCCCTGGACGGCGTCATCGCCTCCTCCATGGCCGCCGACGCCCTCAAGGCCCTCCGGGGCACCGACCTGCCCCTCGTCATGCTCGACAGCGACCCGTCCGACCCCGGCGCCTCCGCGCACCTCAACCTCGACGTCGCCGACGGCATGCGGCGGGTGACCGACCACCTGCTCGAACTGGGCCACCGCCGCTTCCTGCACCTGGCGTCCGCGGTCCCCTCCTGGACCTTCGACGTCCGCGCGGCCGCCCTCGCCGACGCCCTGCGCGGCACGGAACTGCGCACCGCACGGTCCCCGCTGAACGTCGCCGACGCCCGGGAGGCCGCCCACCGTGCGCTCGGCGCCCCCGGCCCCCGGCCCACCGCGGTGATCTGCGACGACGACATCCTGGCGGTCGGCGTCCTCAAGGTCGCCCGCCGACTGGGACTGCGCGTCCCCGAGGACCTGTCGATCACCGGCTTCGACGACCTGGCCCTCGCCACCGCCGTGGAACCCGAGCTCACCACCGTCCGGCTCCCCGCCGAGGAGTTCGGCCGACGGGGCATGGAGGCGCTCCTCGCCGTCCTCGCGGGCGAACCGGCCCCGCCCGTCACCCTGCCCGTGGCCCTCGTCCGGCGCGGCTCCACCGGCCCCGCACCGGCCGCCTGAGCCCGGAAACGCCGGAGGGGCCCCGGTCCGCCCCGGCCCCGGGCCCCCCGGGCCGAGCCGCCGACAAAACCCGAGGCACCGCCGCCAGATAGGAAGAACGGGGAGTAGTG
>NZ_JBEXSZ010000186.1:0-14578 GCF_040613865.1 Streptomyces sp. NPDC006197
CGGACCGGGTCGTGGCCTGCTCCGGCAGGACCGCGGGGTCCGCCTCCGCCGGGCCCGTTCTCGCCGGACCTGTTCCCATCGGGTCCGCCCGGCCCGTTCCCGCCGGGGCGAGCGGGCCCGACGGGCCGGTGAGGGCCGTCGCCGCTCCGGTCCCGCCTCCGCCCAGGACCACGCCCGCCGCCGTCACCAGGACCAGCGCGCGGCGGGCGCCGTGTGCCGCCGGGTGGCCGCCCGCCCGGACGGGCAGGCCCAGGGCGAGGTCACGCCGCTGCCGGGCGCAGCCCGGGCAGCCGCAGTCGGTCGCGGGTTCGAACTCCTCGAAGACCGGCACGCTCATGCGATTCCCCTCCACACTCGTCAAGATCTTTTGGACCCTCGTTTCGGGCGTCAGTGTCTCAACTGTCTGGACAAATCGCATTTTGACGGATCAACGACCCCATACGACCATCCGACAGGCCGGAGGCGATCGGTATTGGTCAGGAGCACACCCTCACGTCAGGTAGAGTTCTCTCTGTCAGCAGGCGCCGCTAGCTCAGTTGGTTAGAGCAGCTGACTCTTAATCAGCGGGTCCGGGGTTCGAGTCCCTGGCGGCGCACGCAGAGTCAAGGCCCCTCACCGATGGTGAGGGGCCTTGGTCTTTCTCGGGAGCCGGTACGGGGGGACGACCTCAGGCGCCCGTCCCCGTCAGGTACGCCGAGACCACCACGTTCGCCGTGTACGTCCCCGCCGCCCGGTCGAAGGTTCCGCCGCAGGTGATCAGGCGCAGCTCGGCGCGGCGGGGGTCGTGGGCGCCGTAGGCCTCGGCCGGGTCGAAGTCCTCGCGCGGGAGGACCTGGACGTCGTCAACGGTGAACTCGGCGACCGATCCGTCCGTCCGGGTGACGCGGACCTTCGCGCCGGGGCGGACCGCGCTCAGGCCGTAGAAGACGGCCGGACGGGTCTCGGTGTCGACGTGGCCGACGAGGAGGGCGGCGCCGGCCGCGCCCGGCCGGGTGCCGGCGCCGTACCAGCCCACCGTGCGGGGCATCTCCAAGGGCGGCGGGTCGATGGCTCCCGTGTCGTCCAGGCCGCGCGCCACGACGGGCGCGCCGATGCCCAGGGAGGGGATCTCGACCCGCCGGGGTTCGAGGGGCGGGAGCGGGGCGTGCGCCGGGGGCAGCGCGACGCCGAAGGGGCGGCCGACGGCGGCGATGTCCCCGGTGGTCGGCGCGGAGCCGCCGCCGGGGCCCTCGGTGGCGTCGCGGCCCCAGAGCCAGAGCCCGGACAGCAGGACCGCCCAGGCCAGGCCGGTGACGAAGCGCCCGGTGCCCGCCGGGCGGGTGCCGGACGACATGGTCACTCCCCGTCGCCGCCGATGCCGTCGCCGCCGGGGTCGGCGCCGCGGCGGGAGCTGCGGAAGGCGACCGCGACGGCGGCGATCGCGGCCATGCCGAGGCCGAGCAGGGTGTACGGGGTGCCGAGGCCGCTCTCGGAGGTGGTCTGGGCGACGCCGGGGGCCGCGGGCGCGGCGAAGGCGGCGGTGCCTCCCCCGCCGGCGCGGACGGGGGCGATCGGGGTCGCGTGGTGCGTCGGCCGGTGGGTGGGCTCCTGGTGGCGCCGGACCTGCACGGTGCCGACGTCCCGGTGGTCGTGCCCGTCACAGGTCACGGCGACCTTGTACGTGCCGTCCTCAAGACCGGACCGGATGGTGGTGTCGCCGAACAGCGGGTTGCCCCCGCCGTCCCGGCCGGTGAGCTCCGCGTCGGCGACGAACGCCTTGGACGTGGCGGCGCCGGTCGTGCCCTTGCAGCCCTGGACGCGGACATCGACGTCGGCACCGGGCGAGGCGGTGGACGGGGTGACGGTGGCCTTCACCCCGTCGTGGGCGTACGCGCCGCCGGCCGCCGGCGCCAGGACGAGCACCAGGGCCGCCCCTGCGGCACGGAGAGCAATGGGAGCTGAACGCATCGTGACCTCCTGATACTGGCAGGGTCACCCGGATCGGCGCTTCTCGCATCCGCAGGGAACGTCCCCGGGAGCCCCTTACACGCGGTCGACGATGTCCGCGATCGACGGGACGATCTTCGACGGGCGGAACGGGAAGCGGTCGATCTCCGCCTGGGTCGTCAGACCGGTCAGGACCAGGAAGGTCTGCATGCCCGCCTCCAGGCCCGCCAGGATGTCGGTGTCCATCCGGTCGCCGATCATCGCGCTGGACTCGGAGTGGGCGCCGATCGCGTTGAGGCCGGTGCGCATCATGAGCGGGTTGGGCTTGCCCGCGAAGTACGGCTCCTTGCCGGTGGCCTTCGTGATGAGGGCGGCGACGGAGCCGGTGGCCGGGAGCGGGCCCTCCAGGGAGGGGCCGGTCTCGTCGGGGTTGGTGCAGATGAAGCGGGCGCCGGCGTTGATGAGGCGGACGGCCTTGGTCATCGCCTCGAAGGAGTACGTGCGGGTCTCGCCGAGCACCACGTAGTCCGGGTCGTGGTCGGTGAGGACGTAGCCGATGTCGTGCAGCGCGGTGGTGAGGCCGGCCTCGCCGATGACGTACGCGGTGCCGCCGGGGCGCTGGTCGTCCAGGAACTTGGCGGTGGCGAGGGCCGAGGTCCAGATGTTCTCGACGGGGACTTCGAGTCCCATGCGGGCGAGGCGGGCGTGCAGGTCGCGGGCCGTGTAGATCGAGTTGTTGGTGAGGACCAGGAACGGCTTCCCGGTCTCCCGCAGCTTCTTGATGAACGCGTCGGCGCCGGGGATCGGCACGCCCTCGTGGATGAGGACGCCGTCCATGTCGGTCAGCCAGGATTCGATCGGCTTGCGCTCTGCCATGGGTGCGGGACTCCTGCCGTACAGATGCACGCACGGGACGTGCGGTGTGCTGGGGGCGCCGCGACAGCGCTGTGGCGACGCCCCCCAGCGTAATCAGGATGTGCTGATCTTGACCCCGTCGATCGTCCAGTACCAGTTGTTGGACCCGGTGTACCGGAAGCGGAAGCTCACGTTGGAGGCGCCGGCGGGGACGGCGACCGTGAGGGACTGGGGCTGGGAGACGACGTCGGCGGTGTAGCTCTTGACGAGCGTGGGAGTGCCGCCGTTGAAGCTCGCGAGGACCTGGGCGGTCTGGCTGCCCTCCTGGCGGTAGAGGGTCGTGAAGTCGAGCGTCACCCGGGACGCGCCGGAGACGCCGTACGCGGGCGTGACCAGCGTCGAGTCGTACGTACCGGAGAAGGACTTGTCGGCCCACTCGTCGGAGTCGGCGACGGCGAAGACGCCGCGGGCGCGGACGTTGAGCTCGCGGGACTGGTCGCGCTGGGCGCGGGACCAGAACTCGTCGGTGGCGAAGGACCAGCCGCGCCACTCGGTCATGCCGCCCGTGCCCATGGCGTTGTTGATGACGGACCAGCCGCTGGGCGCGGTGTGCGTGAAGCCGAGGACACCGGTCGGGATGCCGGTCTCGTCAACGCGTCCGGAGAGGGACGGGTAGAGCGTGTCGAAGGGGTCGGTGGAGCGCTGCTGGATCGGCTTGCCGTCGAGGCCCCAGGCCGGGTCGGGGACGATGCCGAGCTGCCGGAAGACGGTGGCGGCGACGTCGACGAGCCGAGTGTCGATGGGGCGGGCGCCGGCGGCGATGCCGGGGCCCTGGGCGAGGACGAAGGTGCGGCGCTCCTCGATGGTGGAGCCGCCGTGGCCGCCGGCGTCGGTGTGGCCGTGGTCGGTGGCGACGACGACGGTCCAGCGCTCGGTGGCGTAGGTCGGGCGTGCCTGGATCGCGGCGAGGAGCCGGCCGAGGTAGCCGTCCTGGACGTCGATGGCGTCGAGGTACTTCTGGCTGGCGGCGCCGTAGCTGTGGCCGATCTCGTCCGTCTCGCCGAAGTACACGAAGAGGACGTCGGGGTTCTGGTTGCGGAGGACGTCCTCGGTGATGGCGGTGATCGTGAGGTCGTTGACCGCGTAGTCGTTGTCGTACACGAGCTTGGCGTCGGCGCCGGGGGTGACCGTCCCGTAGGTGTCGAGCTCGGGCCAGTCGACGGCGGCGAAGAGCGAGAGCTCGGGGCGGACCTGGTTCAGGCGGGCGAGGAAGCCGGGGTACTGGCCGTAGTTGCGGCCGGTGAAGGTGTTGTCCTTCACGCCGTGCTTGTCGGGCCAGACGCCGGTGGAGATGGTCGACCAGCCGGGGCCGGAGGAGGTCGCGGCCATCGGGTTGGCGTAGAGCAGGGAGCGGCCGTAGGTGCCGTTCGCCATCAGGGACTTGAGGGTGGGGGCCTTGGCGGCGTCGATCCGGTCGTACCGCAGTCCGTCCATGCCGACGAAGAGCACCTTGTCCTGGCTGGTGCCGTTCGGGAGCGTCGGGGCGGTGGCGGCCCGGGCGGTGGGGGCGGTGGCGAGGCCGGTGGCGGCGAGGGCCGCGGTGGCACCGGCGGCGGCGAGCACGGTGCGGCGGGGGATGCCGGCGATCGGCATGTCGGAGTCCTCCGTAGAAGTGGTCGGGGCACGGCAACGCCCCTGATTCCTCAGGGGCGTTGGTCCGTACCCGTTATCATTCCGCTACATGCGGAGGCGTTCCAGGGGCGTACGGTGAACTCTTGGCTGCCGATCGGCGGCCGATCGGCGGCCGATCAGCTTCCGGTCGCGGACTTCCACGCGTCGACGTACGCCGCGAGGTTCTTGTCGATGTCGGCCCAGTCCGGCTCGAAGACCTCGACGCCCTCCATCAGCTTGGCCAGCTCGATGGCGTTGGCGTCGGTGCCCTTGACGTCCTTGCGGGCCGGGAAGCCGCCGCCGATCGCGCTGACCTCGCGCTGGGCGCCCTCGCCGAGCATGAAGTCGAGGAGCTTCTTGCCGTTCTCGGTGTGCGGGGCCTTGTTCACCAGGCCTGCGGCGTACGGCAGGGCGAAGGTGGTGGGCCTGCCGCCGTCCTTGGCCGGGAACCAGATGCCGAGGTTCGGCATGGACTTGGCCTGGGCGAAGTTCATCTGGACGTCGCCGTTGGCGACGAGGAGTTCGCCCTTGTCCACCTTGGGGGCGAGCTTGGAGGTGGAGGAGGACGGGCCGACGTTGTTGGCCTGGAGCTTCTTCAGGTACTCCATGGCCGGCTCCTTGCCGCCGAAGTCGTGCATCGCCTTGATGAGGACGGCGGTGCCGTCGCCCGCGACGCCGGGGGTGGAGTACTGCAGCCTGTCCTTGTACTTCGCGTCGAGCAGCTCCTCCCAGGTCTTCGGGGCCGCGGGCAGCTCCTTCTCGTTGTGGACGAAGCCGAAGTAGTTGTTCACGACGGAGGTCCAGGTGCCGTCGCCGGACTTGTCGCCGCCGTCGACCTGGTCGGCTCCCTTCGGCTCGTACGACTGGAGCAGCCCCTTGGAGCCGGCCTGCTGGATGAAGGGCGGCAGGGTGACCAGGACGTCGGCCTGGGTGTTGCTCTTCTCGCGGAGGGCGCGCTGCACCATCTCGCCGGAGCCGCCCTCGACGTACTTCACCTTGATGCCGGTCTGCTTCTCGAAGTCGGCGAAGACCTTGTCGTACCAGCCGTCGCCCGCCTCGCCCTTGAGGCCGTCGGCGCTGTAGACGGTGACGACCTTCTCGTCGGAGGCGGCGGAGGAGCCGTCGCAGGCGGTGAGGGTGGCGGCGAGGGCGAGGGCCCCGGTGACGGCGGCGACCGGCTTGGCGTACGTAAGCATGACGTTGTTCTCTCCTGGAGGGCTCAGAGGGATCAGAGGGCTCAGAGGACTCGGGGACTCAGCGGTACGAGGCTTTGGTGCGGATGCGGGAGACGGCGAGGAGCACGAGGAGCGTCGCGGCCATGAGGACCACGGCGAGCGCCGAGCCGGTGAAGAGGGAGCCGCGGTCCGTGGCGGTGAAGACGAGCACCGGCAGCGGCGTCCAGTCCGGCGGGTAGAGCATCATCGTGGCGCTCAGCTCCCCCATGGACAGGGCGAAGCAGAGCCCGGCGGCCGCGGTCAGGGACGGCAGCAGGAGCGGCAGCTTCACCCGGAGCAGTACGTACGAGGGGCGGGCGCCGAGACTGGCCGCCGCCTGCTCGTACACCGGGTCCAGGCGCCGGAGGGCGGCCGAGACCGACTGGTGGGCGAAGGCCGTGACGAGGACGGTGTGCGCGAGGACCACGATCCAGCGCGTGCCGTTGAGGAGCACCGGCGGCTGCGAGAAGGCGACGAGGACGGCGAGTCCCACGACCACGGACGGCACGGCGACCGGCAGCATGAACAGGGCGTTGAGGATCCTCCTGCCCCTCTTGCCCAGGGCGGCCGCGGCGAGCGCGGCCCAGGTGCCGACGGTCAGCGCGACCGCGCTCGCCGTGACGGCCGTGACCAGGCTGGTGGTGAGCGCCTGGAGGGACTCCCCGCGCACGGCCGCCGTGTAGTGGGCGGTGGTGGGTCCGGAGGGGAAGGCGCCGGACCAGTGCGTGGAGAACGAGGCGGCGAGGATGACGAGGAGGGGCAGGGCGAAGAGCGGGACGAACAGGACGGCGAACAGGGCCCAGGCCGTCCACCTGCCCGTACGGCTATGCACCAGCACGGCGGCTCACCCCCCGGTAGAGGACGTACAGGCCGACCGACAGGGCGACGTTGACGACGGCGACGACGCAGGCGGCGGCGTAGTCGGATTCGAGGATCGCCTTGGAGTAGACGAGCATCGGGAGGGTCGTGACGCCCTTGGCGCCGGTGAAGAGGACGATCCCGAACTCGTTGAGGCACATGACGAGGACGAGGCTGCCGCCGGCGGCGAGCGCGGGCAGCGCCTCGGGCAGGATCACCTGCCGGACGATCCGCAGCGGGCGGGCGCCGAGCGAGGACGCCACCTCCAGCTGGGCGGTCTCCATCTGCGAGAACGCGGCCAGGAGCGGCCGCATCACGAACGGCGTGAAGTACGTGATCTCGGCGAGGAGCACGCCCCACGGCGTGCTGAGGAACCGGAAGGGGCCGGCCGGGTCGCCGGTGACGTCCGTCCAGATCCCGTTGGCCATGCCGACCGTGCCGTAGAGGAACAGCAGGGCGAGCGTGATCAGGAAGGACGGGAAGGAGAGGAAGACGTCGATGAACCTCGACACCGCCTTCCCGCCGGGGAAGGGCACGAACGCGATCACGAGCGCGAGGACGAACCCGAGGACCAGACAGCCGGCGGTGGAGGCGACGGCCAGCCACACGGTGGTGACGAGCGCGTCGCGGAAGGACGGGGAGGAGAAGACCTCGGCGTAGGCGCCGGGAGCGAGGGACTCCTGGACGACGAGGGCGAGGGGGTAGAGGAAGACGACGGCGAGGACGGCGACGGGAGGCAGGGACCAGAGCACCGTTGTGGGCAATCGTCCGCCAGGGGCGGAACGGGTGGGCACAACCCCCGGTGCCGCCTGCCGTTCCATGAGACCCGCACCGGGGCTAGCCATCGGAGACCCCCGCCGCCAGCAGCACCGCGTCGTCCGGCGCGAAGTGCACCGTCACCTCGGTCCCGAGGGCCGGCGTCTCCCGCAGCTCCCGTACGTCGGCCTTGACGCGGTGTCCGCCGACTTCCACGTACAGCCGGTGCGTGGACCCGCGCCACTGGACCTCGGTGATCCGCCCGTTCAGGGCGTTCGGCCCGGGGCCGAGGCCCACGAGGTGCGGCCGGACGCAGAGGGTGGCGGTGGAGCCGGGGGCCGCGCCGGAGACCGGGACCTTCAGGTCGGTGCCGGCGAAGGCGACCCCGTCGGCGCCGACCTGGACCGGCAGCAGGTTCGCGTTCCCGACGAACGACGCCGTGAACTCCGTGCGGGGCCGCCGGTACAGGTCCTGCGGGGTGCCGCAGTCCTGGAGCCTGGCCCTGTCCATGACGGCGATCCGGTCGGCCAGGGTCAGCGCCTCGACCTGGTCGTGGGTGACGTACAGGATCGACACGTCGGGGAGCTCGCGGTGGAGCCGGGCCAGTTCGGCCAGCATCCCGGAGCGCAGCTGGGCGTCGAGCGCGGAGAGCGGTTCGTCGAGGAGGAGGACCCGGGGGCGGATGGCGAGGGCGCGGGCGATGGCGACGCGCTGCTGCTGGCCGCCGGAGAGCTCGCGGGGGTGGCGCCGGGCGTAGGCCGCCATGCCGGTCATCTCCAGGGCGTCGGCGACACGTCCCGGGATCTCGCCCTTGGGCACCTTCTGGGCCTTCAGACCGAAGGCGACGTTGGCGTCCACCCTGAGGTGGGGGAAGAGGGCGTACTGCTGGACGACCATGCCGATGCCCCGCTTGTACGGCGGGAGTGCGGTGACGTCGCGGTCGCCGATGAGCACCCGTCCGGCGGCGGGCCGGACGAATCCGGCGACGGTCCGCAGCGCGGTCGTCTTGCCGGAGCCGGAGGGCCCGAGGAGGGCCATGACCTCGCCGGGCTCGACGGTGAGGTCGAGGGAGTCGAGGACGGTGTTGCCGCCGTACGTGACGGTGACGCCGTCGAAGCGGATGCCGCTGGTCATGCGCCGTGCTCCTCGTACTCCCGTATCAGGCCGGGCAGTTCCGCGACCGAGGCGAGGACGTGCGTGGCGCCGTGCTCCTTGAGCGCGGTCTCGTCGTGCGCGCCGGTCAGGACGCCCGCGACGATCCCGGCGCCGGAGCGGACGCCGCTGAGCATGTCGTACGAGGTGTCGCCCGCGACGGCCACCTGGCGGACGTCGTCCACGACTCCGGTACGGAGGAGGGCGGCGAGGAGCATGTCCGGGTAGGGGCGGCCCCGGCCGCCGGCGTCCGCCGGGCAGAGGGTGAGCTCGACGAGGTCCCGCCAGCCGAGGGCGTCGAGGATGGCGTCCTGGGTGATCCGGGCGAAGCCGGTGGTGAGGACGACCGCCCGGCCCTCTTCGCGGAGGTCGGCGATCGCCTCGGCCGCCCCGGGGACGGGGGCGATCAGTCCGCCGGAGACCAGCTCTCCGTACGCCGTCTCGAAGACGAGGTTGGCCTCCTGGGCGCGGGTCTCGTCGCCGCCGAAGAGGTGGCGGAAGACGGAGATCTTGGACTCGCCCATGGTGGCGCGGACATAGTCGATCATCGTGGCCGGGTCTTCGCCGAGGCGTTCCGCGGCGGCCGTGAAGGCCTGTTCGACGAGGCCGCCGTCGGCGACGGTGGTGCCCGCCATGTCCAGTACGACGAGGTTCATGTCGGTCATGCGGTTCATCGGGTTCACCAGCCCAGTTCGTTCGCGGTCGTCTCGGCGATGGCGGGCGAGCAGGTCATGCCGCGGCCGCCGGGTCCGGTCACCAGCCAGACGCCGTCGCGGACCCGCTGGCGGTGCACGACCCGGCTGGTGTCGACGCACTGGGCGTACACCCCGGCCCAGCGGCGCCGGATCGTGGGCAGCGGGCGGCCGAGGAAGGACTCGACGACGCGGGTGAGGTGCTCGTAGGGGTCTTCGAGGGTGTCGAAGGCGAAGGGGTGCTCGTACTCGTGGGTGTCGCCGATGGTCAGTCCGCCGTCGAGCCGCTGCACCATGAGCAGCTGCATCCTGTGGGCGGCGGCGGTCGGGTCCTGTGCCTGGCCCTCGTTGAGGGCGTCGAGGGCGGGGGACGCGTAGGCCGGGTAGTAGCGGAAGGAGTCGGCGTCGGCGACGGAGGTGGTGAGGGGTTCGCCGAGGGGGGCGGTCTGCATCATCTGGAGCCGGACCCGGCGGACCGGTATCTCGCCGGCGACCTCGCGGACGAGGCCGGAGAGCCAGGCTCCGGTGCACAGGACGACGGCGTCGCCGGTGTGGGTCTCGCCGCGGTCGTCGCGGACGGAGCTGCATCCATTGCTGTTGGCGCCGACGACGTCCCGGACCTCGCGGTTCGGCAGGAAGGTGTAGCGGCCGGTGGCGAGGAGGGCCTCGCGGAGGGCGAGCTGGGCGAGGCGCGGTTCGACGGCCGCGTCCCGCTCGCACCACAGGGCGGCCTCGAACGCCCCGCGCAGGGCGGGGTTGAGCGCGCGCGCCTCGTCGGCGGTGAGCAGCTTGTAGCCGCGGGCGGCGGCGTCGGGGCGGGCCACGGCGGCCTCGGCGACGGCGAGTTCGAGCTCGCCGCGCACGGGGGTGAGGGAGCCGATGGCCCGGAAGCCGAGGCCGGGGACGCGGGCGCCGATGCCCTCCCAGAGTTCGCGGGCGCGCAGGGCGGTGTCGAGCTCCTCGCCGCCCGCCCGTCCGCTCACCCAGATCTGGCCGAAGTTGCGGAGGGAGGCTCCGCGCGCCTCGGCCTCGCGCTCGATGTGTACGACCTCGTGGCCGCGTTCCACTGCGTGCCAGGCGTGCATGGTTCCCACCACGCCGGCTCCTACGACGATCACCTTCATGACGTCGACGGTCGCGGGGCCGGGTGGTCCGGACGGATCCGGTGGACGACGGGACGGTGAACGGACCGACAAGCTTGGACCAGACCCGTTACTGTTCCGTTATCTCACATGTGATCAGTTCTGCCGTCCCAGGTGGGTGGTGAAGCTGAACCGGTCCCCCCGGTAGAGCGTGCGGACGCGCTCCAGGGGCCGCCCCGAGGTGTCCCGGGAGACGCGGTGGAGCAGCAGCATCGGCAGCGCCGGCGGCGTGCCGATGAGCAGGGCCTCGCGCGGGGTCGCGAGGACGGTCTCGATGCGCTCGTCGGCGTCGCCGAAGGAGATGCCGAGCCGGTCGTGCAGATAGGCGTAGAAGGAGGAGTCCGGGTCGAACTCGGTGTCCAGGCGGGGGGCGCGGGCCTCGGAGACGTACGTGCTCTCCAAGCCGACCCGCTCGTCGTCGGCGAGCAGCACGCGCTCCATGTGCCAGACGGGCTCGCCCCGTTCGGCGCCGACCTCGGGGGCGAGCGCCTCGGGGCAGGGGAAGCGGTCGAGCGAGATCAGGCTGCGGCCGGGCCGGCGGCCCTGACGGCGCACGCCCTCCGTGTAGCTGGCGAGCGAGAGGGGCTGCTCCAGCTTGGGGCCGGCGACGACCGTGCCCCGGCCCTGGCGGCGCAGCCGCCCCTCCAGGAGGAGTTCGCGCAGCGCCTGCCGGACGGTCTCGCGGGACACCTCGTACCGGACGGCGAGATCGCGCTCGGTGGGCAGCAGCCCGCCCTCCCCCAACTCGTCGACCAACAGGGCGATCTTGGCCTTGACGGCGTAGTACTTGGGGACGCGGCCGTGCTCGGGGATGCCGGAGCGGACGGGGGCGCCGGGGCTGGTCTGGTAGTTCATCCGGGGATGGTCGCAGACCGGGATGAACGGGAAGGTGTACGGAGCATGGCTCAGCGGTGCCGGGGGCGGCGGGCGGCCCGCACCAACGCCGCGCCGAGCAGCAGGAGGCCCGCGGCGAGCGGGGCGAGAACGCGTGCGTACCCCTCCGACTCCCGTCCCGTACCGGCCAGTTCGCGGTCCGGCAGCGCGTCGGCGGGGCTCTCCGGGGGCCGGGTGGCGGGCGCGCTGGGGGCAGGCGGGCGGGCCTCCTCGGCGGGCGGCGCCGACGGGTCGGGCGCGCGGGTCGTGGCAGGTGCGGGAGTCGTGGCGGGTGCGGTGGGGGTGTCGGGCCCGGCGGGGCCCACGGTCAGGCGGTAGTCACCGGACTCGCCGACCCAGTCGCCGTCCTCGCCCTGGCGCTGCACGACCGCCGCGTTCACGACGACCTCGTCGGGCGCCGTCCCCGCCTCGAACGCCAGGCGTACGGGGACGGTGAGCGTCCGGCCCGCCGGCACCGCGAAGCCGCCGAAGCCGGTGAACGCGCCCACGTTCTCGGCTTCCTCGGTCGACTCGAAGGTCACCTGGCGCCAGAGCGCCGACCCGGCGTCGTAGAACTCGAACCGGATCTGCTCCGGGCGCAGGGCCCGGTCGCGGTCGGTGAGGACGAGCACGGGGTGGACACCCGAGCAGGGGGTGTCGGTGGTGTTGGTGAGGTCCAGCTTCCAGCCCTGGAACGGTCCGCCCGCCGGATAGTCGTCCGGCCCCCCGTGGATCCGGGTGTCCAGCGGGAAGCCGCCGTCGTCGGGGGTGCCGCAGACGGGGGTGGGCGGGTCGGGCGCGGGGGCGGCGGGGGCCGGGGCGGCGATCACGAGCGGGGCGGCCGTGGCGGCGGCCACGGTCACGGCGACGCGGACGCCGCGCAGACGCAGGGGGACGGGTGCCATGGCGGGTGCCTTTGCTGCCGGGTCCTGGAGGGCATGGGAACGGCGGAGACGCTGCCATGCGGAAGGGCACGGGCGGGTCAGCGACGCCGGGGGCACCCCCCGTTGGGACCGACGCATCCGCTCGATCGGCCTACTTTCCGATGATCGGAAGACCAGGGTTTCGTCTACTTCCCGAAGACCGGGGCCAGGGGGTGGGCCCGGTCACCCTTCGAAGACCAGCACCCGGTCACTTCCCGAAGACCGGCGCCAGCGTCAGCCACGCCGCGCCCTCCGCCACCGCGTCCCGTCCGGTCGCGAGGCCCACCGGGGTCGCCAGGCCGAGGCCGGCCAGCACCCCCCGTACCCCCGCCGCGAAGGCCTCCGGCGCGGCCAGCACCACCCGGCCGCCCAGGAGGACCTGGTCGATGTCGAGGAGCCGGACGAGGTTGGCCGCGCCCACGCCCAGGATCCGCGCGGCCTCGGCGAGTTCGCCGCGTGCGACGGCCGCCAGGCACAGGACCTCCAGGCAGCCGCGCCCGCCGCAGCCGCACGGCGGACCGTCGAGCCGGACGGTCTGGTGGCCCAGCTCGCCCGCCCCGGTCCTGTCCCCGCGCAGCGGCGCGCCGCCGAGGACGAGGCCGGCGCCGAGGCCCGTACCGAGGTGGACGTAGGCGAAGGAGCCGGGGGCGGCGGGGCGCAGGGCGAGGCCGAGGGCGGCGGCGTTGGTGTCCTTGTCGAGGACGACGGGCAGCCCGAGGCGGGCCGTCAGCTCGTCCCGTACGGGATGACCGGCCCACTCGGGAAAGCCGGTCACCCGGCCGGGCACCCCGGCGCGGTGGTCCAGCGGCCCTGGCATGGCGACCCCGACGCCGAGGACGCTTCCGGGAGGATCGGCGAGCAGCGCCCGTACCTCCTCCGTCACCGCGTCCAGGACCGGGCCCGCCCCCGCGCCCAGGTCCACGGGGCGGCGGCGCAGGGCGACGGCCGTGCCCGCGAGGTCGGTCAGGAGGACCGTCAGCTCGTCGCGGTCGAGGTGGACGCCGACGGCGTACGCGGCGGAGGGCACCAGGCGCAGGACCGTGCGGGGCTTGCCGCCGGTCGAGGCGCGGTGGCCGGCCTCCGCGGCGAGGCCCTCGGCCCGGAGCCGCGCGGTGATCTTGCTGACGGCCTGTGGGGTGAGCCCGGTCCGCTCCGCCAGCTCCAGGCGGCTGATCCCGGTCTCCCCCGCCGTGCGCAGCAGGTCGAGCAGGAGCGCCGCGTTGTGGCTGCGCAGGGCCGGCACGTTCACTCCGACGACATCCTTCTTCACTCCCCCATTGTCGCGGCCGCTTGCACTTTGGCAACAGCGTTGCTTAAGTGGCACGCATGACTGGCACCGACCCCCGCACCCCGCTCCGCGTCGGACTCGTCGGCTACGGCCTCGCGGGCTCCGTCTTCCACGCCCCGCTGATCGCCGCCTCCGAGGACCTCGTCCTCGCCGCCGTCACCACCGGCAACCCCGAGCGGGCCGCCGAGGCCCGTGCCGCCCACCCCGGCGTGCGGGTCGCCGCCCGCCCCGAGGAGCTGTGGGAGCGGGGGGCGGACGAGCTGGACCTGATCGTCGTCGCCTCCCCCAACAAGACGCACGTCGCCGTCGCCACCGCCGCCCTGGAGGCCGGCCTCCCGGTCGTCGTCGACAAGCCGCTCGCCGGGACCGCCGCCGAGGCCCGCACGCTCGCCGCCCTCGCCGAGGAGCGCGGCCTGCTGCTCTCGGTCTTCCAGAACCGCCGCTGGGACGGCGACTTCCGCACGCTGCGCCGGCTGCTTGACGAGGACGCGCTCGGCGAGGTCCAGCGCTTCGAGTCCCGCTTCGAGCGGTGGCGCCCGCGGCCCAAGGGCGGCTGGCGCGAGTCGGGCGCGCCCGAGGAGATCGGCGGGCTCCTGTACGACCTGGGCAGCCACGTCGTCGACCAGGCCCTCGTCCTCTTCGGCCCGGTCGTCTCGGTGTACGCCGAGTCGGACGTGCGCCGGCCGGGCGCCGAGGCCGACGACGACACCTTCCTCGCGCTCACCCACGCGAACGGGGTCCGCTCCCACCTGTACGTGAGCGCCACCACCGCCCAGCTCGGCCCCCGCTTCCGGGTGCTCGGGCAGCGCGCGGGCTTCGTGAAGTACGGGCTCGACCCGCAGGAGACCGCCCTCCGCGAGGGGCTGCGGCCGGGGCCGGGCGCCGTCTGGGGCGCCGAGCCCGAGGAACTGTGGGGCCGGCTCGGCGCGGGCGAGTCGCCGCTGACCGGCGGCGGCACCCCGGTGGAGTCGCTGCCCGGCGACTACCCGGCGTACTACGCGGCCGTCGCCGCCGCGGTGCGCGGCACCGGCGAGAGCCCGGTCACCGCGCACGAGGCGGCCGCCGCCCTCGACGTCCTGGAGGCGGCCCGGCGTTCGGCCCGCGAGGGCCGCGTGGTGTCCCTGTAGCGGAAAGTGTTTGTCGTGTTGACGAAACCATGCGTGTAGTTGCGTGGGACGTAGAGCAGTTCTTTCGGGCGCATCGGCAGCATGGCGACCGTTTCCTTCTC
>NZ_JBEXSZ010000187.1:0-14523 GCF_040613865.1 Streptomyces sp. NPDC006197
ACCTAGAGTGCGATGCGCGGTATGCACAGGTCTGTCCGGGTCCTGGGGTCGCGAGGAGCAGGGCCCCGGCATCACGCTGGAAGGGAACGAAACGGCCAGCCGGTCGCCCTCCTCCGCGTCGGCCCCCCAGGAGCGGGCGTCGGCCAGCCATGGGCCCAGCAGGAAGCGGCGGTCGGAGGCGACGAGCCGTCCGAGCAGCTCCTCCGCGGCGTTCCACTCGCGCACCAGCGCCCGGAAGCCCTCCAGGTCCTTCGCCTCGTACGCGGCCCTGATCCGCGGCAGCAGGAGACGCCCGCGGTTGGTGAGCGCCTGGCGCGCCACGTCCACCAGGTCGAAGCGGTACGCGTCCGAGCTCCGCAGCGCCGGAGCCACCTTCAGCAGCTCCGACAGGGCGCGCTCCACCGTCCCGGCGTCGTACCGCATGGCGGTCGGACTCCAGCGTGCCGCCTTGACCGCCGTCAGGCTCGGCCGCGCGGTGAAGAGGCTGTCCTGCGGCTCGCTCCACATACCGGGAGCGCCGCTGTACGGGCCGAGGCGCAGCTGCTCCCACGCGGCGGCCGCGTGCGGGTCGGCGCCGCCGTAGCGCCGGGCGGCGTACGCGGCGAACCAGGCGCGCTGGTCGACCGGGTCCGGCTCCCAGGCGAGTTCGGTGAGCAGGTCGAACGCGGCGGGGTTCCCGCCGGTGCCCTCCGGGAGGTAGGCGATGCCGCGCAGCGCGCTGTCCGACCGGGTCAGCCACGCGTGGAAACGGTCCGTCCACACGCCGGTGTTGGCGCCCAGGCTGGTGTGCCCGCCGAAGTTGGCGATCGAGCCGAACGCGTAGGGCGCACCGCCCCACTGCCTCTCGCGGTCGAGTCCCTCGTAGCGGTCGGAGAGGCCGTCGACGATCAGCACCCGGCTCCGGTCCACACCGCTCAGGAGCGTCGCGGAGGGATTGTTCTGCCAGCCGAGCATGACCCAGGTGGCCCCGGGACGCGCGGTGTCCAGGGCCCGCTGCACGGCCTCGGCCGCCCGCGCGACGTCGACCGGTCCGGGGGTGCCGCCCTCGTGCAGCAGGTCCATCTTGAACATGTCGCTGTCACCGAACCGGTGCCGCTGCACCCGGTAGTAGGCGGCGGCCAGTTCGGCGAAGACGGGCCCGGTCGGGTCCAGCCAGTCGGGCCGGGCGAACCCGACCCACCTGCCCTGCGGGACGGTGACCGCGCCCGGGTTCCGGGCGGCGAAGTCCGGCGGCACCGTGCCGAAGAAGCCCGGCAGGACGGGCGTCATCCCCAACGCGCGCAGGTGTTTCGCGATCCGGCTCCCCAGCGTCGCCCGGGCCTCGATCAGCCGCTCCGAGACCGGCCCGCCGAAGCCCGACATGTTCTGCAGCAGCCACCAGGCCTGATGGGCGGGGCCGGGGATCCAGGCGCGCAGCTCCGCCGCGTCGTAGCCGAACCCCTGGAGGGCCCGGTAGTACGGATACTCGGCCCCGGTCGGCACGAAGACCTCGTTCACGCCGTGCAGCGCCATCAGGTCGATGTCGCGCCGGTACGAGGCGAAGTCGCGGTACGCGCCGGAGTAGCCCTCGTCGGTGTCGTTCAGGGCGTAGCGGTGCGGCACGTTCGCCGCTCGGGTGATCGTCCCGGACACGGCGGGGAGCGTGACCGGCAGCCGGCCGACGCTGTCGCCCGGCCACCCGATGTCGACCCCCGCGACCCGCTCCAGATACCAGCCCACACCGGTCAGCAGCGTGGCCGGCGAGGTGCCCCGCACCTGGATCGCCCCCGCCCTGCCGGAGACCGAGAAGTAGTCCCCGGAGTCCGGTTCCGCCACGGGGATCAGGGTGAACTGCCCGGCCCGGGACGGCAGCAGGCGCTTCAGCCCCGCCCGGGCCGGGGACGGGTCGAAGGGAGGCACGGCGGCGGAGGCGGCGCCGCCCGGCGGAGCCGGCACGCCGGGCGTGGCGGCGGTCACGACGGCGAGCACCGCGACGACGAGGGTGGTGCGGCAACGACGGATCAGGCGGCTGCCCATCTGGCTCCCTGCTCGAACGGGACGACGGCCGGGGCCTGTCTCCGATCGGCCCCGGGGCGATCACTCTCCGACGCCCCGCGCCCTCGGTCGCGCAAGCGGAGCCGGAGGACCGACGGCGCTCATCCTTGCGGGTGCGTGCGTTCGATTCGAGGGTGCGAGCCGAACCGGGTTCCGTGGGGCGGGCTGCCCGGGACGCCCGCGGCGGACAGCCTGTCGGAGGGGACGCGGCGTGGCGGACAGCCCGTCGGCGGGGCCGCGGTGTATCTGACGGCCCGTGCGGCCTGGCAGACTTCGGCCCTCAGACGACAAACGACTCCTGGAGGCCCCCATGGCGCAGCGGCCCGGTCACACGGCCCGCACGAGCGGGTCCGTCCCTCGGGCCTGTCCGGGCGGGACGGCGACGCGATGAACCTGTGCCCGGCCCGGCGCGCCGATCCGACCGCGCTCGTCGTCCGCAGCGCGCCCGCCGCGCCCACCGCCGCCGTGCTGCTGCTCCATGGCGGCCGCGCCGACGGCCCTGAGCCGCCGCCCGCGCTCAATCTGCCGGCCCTGCGCATGCGCCCCTTCGCCGCCGCCGTGACCCGGGCCGTCCGGGGCCGGGACGTGCTGATCGCCGAGGTGCGCTACCGCCACCGCGGCTGGAACGGCGACCGGGCCGACGCCGCCCGGGACGCCGAGGTCGCCCTCGGACGGCTACGGGAGCAGGCCGGGCCCGTGCCCGTCGTGCTCCTCGGCCACTCCATGGGCGGCCGGGCCGCCCTCCGCGCGGCGGGTGACCCCGCCGTGCGCGGGGTCGTCGCGCTCGCGCCGTGGTGCCCCGCCGACGAGCCCGTGGACCACCTCGGCGGCCGGCGCCTCTACCTGCTCCACGACGAGACCGACCGGGTCACCTCGGCCCGTCAGTCCTGGGAGTTCGTCCGCCGGGCCCGGGAGGCGGGCGCCGACGCGGCGGGCATTCCCATGCCGACCGGCGGGCACGCCATGCTCCGGGGCGCGGACCTCTGGCACCGACGCGCGGCCGAACTCACCGCGGCGCTGCTCTCGCACGGCTGAGGACGGACGGGGACGCGTGCGCCCCGGTCAGCGGGTGCCGGCCGGGGGCGCGAGCAGCCCCGCGCAGGCCGCCCGCGTCGCCGCGTGCACGGCGCGGGCGAGCCGGGCGCCCCACAGCGACCGCGGTCCGGCGAACGACTCGACGGAGCCCCCGGCGCCGGCGGCAGGCGAGGGCGCGGCCACGCAGACCGCGTCCGTCGGCGTGCCGGAGGCGTCGGCGCCCAGTTCGACCAGGGCCTGCACCTTGGCCTCGGTGGCGGTGGCGACCGCGTTCACGAGCGCGGCGTCCGTGAGCGGCACCGGCAGGGACACGACGATGTTGATCGTGCCGGGCCGCGGCGCCGCCACGCTGCCGGCTCCCGGGGCCGCGGCCCAGCCCCGTACCCCGATCCCGGCGGTGACCAGGGCCTGCGCGCCGCCGTCCACGGCATGCCGCCGGTCCGCGACCGACGCCGCGGTCATGAGCCCCACGCCCGCGCCTTCGAGGCCGGCCCCGGAGGCCAGGTCACGGAGGTGGGCGACGGGGTCGAGCCGGGCGTAGCCGGGCGGGACCTGGGCGTTGACGACCCACTGACGCTCGCCGATGCCTCCGCCGAGGACGGCGCTCGACACCATGCGGACGCCCGGACCCGGGGCCCACACGAGGAGCGGCCACTCCCGGCCCTGTTCCACATGACCGAGGAGCGCGGCGTCGGCGAGCGACGGGCCGGTGAGGAGGGTTCGCGGAAGCACCCCACACCCTAACGCGCGGCCTCGGAACGGCCCAGGTCGGCAAGGGCCGGGCAGCCGCGAACCGATCGGTCCACCGCCCTCCCGAAACCGAAACCGCCCCCGAAACCGAAACCGAGGCCGACGCCGACGCCGAAACCGCCCCCGAAACCGACGCCAACGCCGAAACCGCCCCCCGAAACCGACGCCGACGCCGAAACCGACGGGCGGGGCGGTCCGCTCCCGTGGGAACGCGGACCGCCCCGCCCGTCCCGGTGGGCGTCGCGGCTGTGCGGACCGGCCCGTCAGTCCAGGGCGAGTACGGCGGTGAGGGCCGCCCGTACGGCCGATTCCGGGTCCTCCGACGTCCCTTCGGACCGCCAGGCGACGAATCCGTCCGGGCGGACCAGTACCGCACCGTTCACGGTGACGCCGTAGGCCTTTGCCCAGTCCTCGCCGCTCGCGGTCGAGAGCTCGGCGTCGGGCCCGTCGCCGATCCGGTACGAGTCGAGGGGCACCGCCAGGCGCTCGGCGACGCGCGCCGCCGCCGTGTGCCAGCCGCCGATGGCCCCCGCCGAACTCAGCAGCACGAAGGACCGCTCGTACAGGTCCAGGGTGGAGATCCGCTCGCCCGCGCGGTCCAGCCACAGGTGCGGCGCGCGGCTGCCGGGCTCGCCCGTCAGCCGCAGCCCGTCCGGAACGATCGGCACCGCCGGGTCCGCGCCCAGGACCGCGCCGCGCGGGTAGCGGTAGCCCAGCGCGACGTTGAGGATGCCGCCCCGCTTCCCGCCCGGGCCGCCCGCCCCCGGCTCGGGGGCGTACCCCGGGTGGCTGTGCTCGACCGAGCGCGAGGAGGCGCGGGCGCTGGTCGCCTCCGCGACCGGCCGGCGCTCCGCGTCGTAGGACGCGAGCAGACCGGGACCGGCCCAGCCGTCCAGTACCGCGGCGAGCTTCCAGGCGAGGTTGTGCGCGTCCTGGATACCGGTGTTGGAGCCGAAGGCCCCCGTGGGCGGCATCTCGTGGGCCGAGTCGCCGGCGAGGAACACCCGCCCGTCCGCGTACCGTTCGGCGATCCGCTCGGCCGCGTGCCAGGGCGCCCTGCCCGTGATCTCCACGTGCAGGTCCGGCACGCCCACGGCGCGCCGGATGTGCTCCCTGCACCGCTCGTCGGTGAACTCCTCCAGGGTTTCGCCGAGTTCGGGGTGCCAGGGGGCGTGGAACACCCACTGCTCGCCGTTGTCCACCGGGAGGAGCGCGCCGTCCCCCTCCGGGGCCGTCAGGTAGCAGACGATGAAGCGCCGGTCGCCCACGACGGCCGCCAGGTCCCGGGACCGGAACGTGACGCTCACGTTGTGGAACAGGTCGCCCGGGCCGGTCTGCCCGATGCCGAGCTGCTCGCGGATCGGGCTGCGCGGACCGTCCGCAGCGACGAGGTAGTCCGCCCGGACGGTGGTGTGCTCGCCCGTCTCCCGGCTCTTGACCCGGGCCGTCACCCCCTCGTCGTCCTGCTCGAACGACATCAGCTCCGTCGAGTACCGCAGGTCCCCGCCCAGCTCCCGCGCGGCCTCCAGGAGCACCGGTTCGAGGTCGTTCTGGCTGCACAGGCACCATTCGGCGGGGCTGAACCGGGCGAGGCCGCCGCCGGGGTCGATCTCCCGGAACAGCCACTCGCCGGCGTCGCCCACCAGGCTCGGCGCCTGCAGGATCCCGTTGTTCGACGACAGGACCTTCGCGGCCTCGTGGATGCGCGGCCGGACACCGGCGCCGCGGAAGACCTCCATGGTGCGCACGTTGTTCCCGCGTCCGCGCGGGTGGATCGAGGTGCCCGCATGACGCTCGACGAGCGTGTGCGGCACGCCGAGTCGTCCCAGGAAGAGCGAGGTGGACAGGCCCACCAGGGAGCCGCCCACGATGAGGACGGGCGTGCGGTGTCCGATCTCACCGGTCGCTTCGCTTCGGTTCATCGATGGCCTCCAGCGTCACCGGTGACGCGGGTCGGGGATGGGATGCAGATGCCTGCCCTGCCGAGCCCGGGACCGTGCGCGAGGGCCACCCGAATGACGCGCGGTTCACTCATCCGCCCCGTGGGGCTCGCGTGGATGTCGGGGCCGCGTGAAGGTTCGGTACATGACGGCCCCGGCCTTCCGGCCAGGCGGTCCCTTGCCGCTCTCACAGACGAGAAAGAGGTGCGCCGGATGACCAGCACGCCACGCATATCGCAGTCGGTGTTCGACGGGTCCAGGCTGCGGGTGATCCTGCTGCTCGACCTGTACGACGGAGCCCAGCAGCAGTTCCTGGAGGCGTACGAGGTCATGCGCAAGCAGGTGGCCGGCGTCCCCGGCCACATCAGCGACCAGCTGTGCCAGTCCATCGAGAACCCCTCGCAGTGGCTGATCACCAGTGAGTGGGAGAGCGCCCCGCCCTTCCTCGCCTGGGTCAACAGCGAGGAACACGTCGAGATGGTCAAGCCGATGCACAGCTGTGTCCGGGACACCCGGTCCATGCGCTACAGCATCCTCCGGGAGACCGGCGCACGGCGGCCGCTCACGCCCGAGAGCGCCTCGGGCGAGCAGGTGGCGGCCCGCGTGGGTGACGGGGTGACCCGCCACGCGCTCACCTTCACCGTCAAGCCCGGCTCCGAGTCGAAGGTCGCCGAGCTCCTGGCCGGCTACGAGTCGCCCGACGCCCAGGTCGACGAGAACACGCGGCTGCGCCGCACCTCGCTGTTCATGCACGGCAACCGCGTCGTGCGGGCCGTCGAGGTGGAGGGCGACCTGCTGTCCGCGCTGCGGCACGTCGCCCGGCAGCCCGGGGTCCGGGCCGTCGAGGAGGCCATCAACCCCTACCTGGAGCAGGACCGGGACCTCACCGACCCCGAGTCGGCCCGCGTCTTCTTCACCCGGGCGGCCCTCCCGGCCGTGCACCACGTGGTCTCCGCCCGCCCCGAACCGGCCGGCCTGCGCCGCCACGCCCTGTACTACCCGGCGAAGGAGGGCCGCGGTTCGGACCTGGCCCGGCTGCTCGCCCAGCAGGACGCGGAGGCGGCGGTCGACCCCGACAGCCCCGTGTACGGCAGCACCGTCTTCCAGCGCGACGACGTCGTGGTGCGCCTCGTCGACGTCGAGGGCGAGCTCGACCTCGATCCCGTCGCCGCCCTCGGCGTCAAGGGCGCGCGGAAGGCCAAGGTGCTCGAACGTCTCCTCGACGGCGCCGCGATCGGCGTCGAGGGGTCCCTGGACAACGAGCGCAACCTCAACCGGCTCCTGTCGCACGCCGACATGCTGCCCGTCACCGACCGTCGCGCGGCCGACTCCTGAGGGAACGGTCCCAGGCTCCCCGGCCCCCACCGTGGGCCTCGCCCCTGGCTCCCCACGGTGGGTCCGCGCCCGACCGTGCGTCACCCGTCATCGCCACACCCGGAGGTATCAACCATGCTCCAGCAGCGTCCGCGCATCGTGAACCTGAGCGACACGGAACCCAACCGCAGACGCGGAGGTGACCTGCGGGCCATGCTCACGCCCGCCACCGTGGGCTCCACCAGCGGCTTCATGGGGCTGGCCATCATCCAGCCGGGCGACCGCATCGGCGAGCACTACCACCCGTACTCCGAGGAGTTCGTGTACGTCGTCCAGGGCCTGCTCGAAGTGGACCTGGACGGCGAGACGCACACGCTCCTGCCGGACCAGGGGCTGCTGATCCCCATCGACGTCCGGCACCGGTTCCGCAACGTCGGCGACGTGGAGGCCCGCATGGTCTTCCACCTGGGCCCCCTCGCCCCGCACCCGAGCCTCGGCCACGTCGACACCGAGGAGACGCCCGCGACGGAACCGCACTCCTGCGACGGCGACCATGGCCGGGCGCTCGAGCGGGAGGGGGCCCTCGAGTGACCCGGCGCGTGGCCGTCACCGGCATCGGCGTGGTCGCGCCGGGCGGCGCCGGCACGGCGGCGTTCTGGGACCTCCTCTCCCAGGGACGGACGGCGACCCGGGGCATCACCCTGTTCGACCCCGTCGGCCTGCGCTCCCGCATCGCCGCCGAGTGCGACTTCGACCCGTACGCCCACGGCCTGCCCCCGGAACTGAGCGAGCACAACGACCGGTACGTCCAGTTCGCCGCCGTCGCCGCGGGAGAAGCCGTACGCGACTCCGGGCTCGACACCGCCACCGAGAACCCCTGGCGCGTCGGCGTCAGCCTCGGCAGCGCCGTCGGCGGCACCACCCGACTGGAGCACGACTACGTCCTGGTCAGCGAGGGCGGCCGGCGGTGGGACGTGGACCACCGCGCCGCCGACCCGAAGCTGCACCTGGCGTTCGCGCCCAGCACGCTCGCCGCGGTGGTCGCCGAACGGTTCGGCGCCCACGGCCCGGTGCAGACCGTCTCCACCGGCTGCACCTCCGGCCTCGACGCCGTCGGCTACGCCTTCCACACCATCGAGGAAGGCCGGGCGGACGTCGTCATAGCCGGGGCGTCGGACTCGCCGATCTCCCCGATCACCATGGCCTGCTTCGACGCCATCAAGGCCACGTCGCCCGACAACGACGACCCCGAGCACGCCTCCAAGCCCTTCGACGACCGCCGCAACGGCTTCGTCATGGGCGAGGGCGCGGCGGTCCTCGTCCTGGAGGAGTACGAGCACGCCAGGGCCCGCGACGCGCACATCTACTGCGAGATCAGCGGCTACGCCACCTACGGCAACGCCTACCACATGACCGGACTGACCGGCGAGGGACTGGAGATGGCCCGGGCGATCGACACCGCGCTCGACCAGGCCAGGCTCGACCCCACGGCGATCGACTACGTCAACGCGCACGGCTCGGGCACCCGCCAGAACGACCGGCACGAGACCGCCGCCGTCAAGCGCTCCCTGGGCTCCCACGCCTACGACACGCCCATGAGCTCCATCAAATCCATGGTGGGCCACTCGCTCGGGGCGATCGGCGCGATAGAGGTCGCCGCCTGCGTGCTCGCCCTGAAGCACCAGGTGGTGCCCCCGACCGCCAACTACGAGATCCCCGACCCCGAGTGCGACCTGGACTACGTGCCGCGCACCGCCCGCCCCCGGAAGCTGAGGAACGTGCTCTCCGTCGGCAGCGGCTTCGGTGGGTTCCAGTCCGCCGTGCTCCTGACCGGGCCGGGCGGGAGGACACGATGAGCACACAGCGGCCACGGCGGGCGGTCGTCACCGGCATCGGTGTGATCGCCCCCAACGGACTGCGCACCGACGCGTACTGGAAGTCCGTCCGGGAAGGCCTCGGCGTTCTCGGCCGGATCACCCGCGAGGGCTGTGAGCACCTGCCCCTCAAGGTCGCGGGCCAGGTCGAGGGCTTCGACGCCTCGGCCCTCATCGAGGAGCGCTTCCTCGTCCAGACCGACCGGTTCACCCACTACGCCATGGCGGCCGCCGCGCTCGCCCTCGACGACGCCGGCCTGGCCCACGAGGACGGAGTCGAGGACCCCTTCTCCGTCGGAGTCGTCACCGCCGCCGGATCGGGCGGCGGCGAGTTCGGCCAGCGCGAGCTGCAGAAGCTGTGGGGCCAGGGCTCCAAGTTTGTCGGCCCGTACCAGTCCATCGCCTGGTTCTACGCCGCGAGCACCGGCCAGATCTCCATCCGGCACGGCTTCAAGGGCCCGTGCGGGGTGGTCGCGAGCGACGAGGCCGGCGGCCTCGACGCCCTCGCCCACGCCGCCCGCGCCGTCCGGCGGGGGACCGGCGCGGTGGTCGTCGGAGCCGCGGAGGCCCCCCTCGCCCCGTACTCGATGGTGTGCCAGCTCGGCTACCAGGAGCTGAGCACCGTCGACGACCCGGACCGCGCCTACCGCCCCTTCACGGCCAAGGCCTGCGGCTTCGTCCCCGCCGAGGGCGGTGCCATGCTCCTCGTCGAGGACGAGACCCGCGCCCTCGACCGGGGCGCGACCGTACGGGCCACCGTCGCCGGCCACGGCGCCACCTTCACCGGCGCCTCCCGCTGGAAGGAGTCCCGGGAGGGACTCGCCCAGGCCATCCGGGTCGCCCTCGACGAGGCGGGCTGCGCCCCGGAGGAGATCGACGTCGTCTTCCCCGACGCCCTCGGCGTACCGGAGGCGGACCGCGCCGAGGCCCTGGCGCTCGCCGACGTGCTGGGCGCGCACGCCACGCGCGTCCCGGTGACGGCACCCAAGACCGGCTACGGCCGGGCCTACTGCGGGGCACCCGTACTGGACACCGCGGCCGCCGTGCTCGCCATGGAACACGGCCTCGTGCCCCCCACCCCCCACGTGTACGACATCGACTGCGACCTCGACGTGGTGATGTCCCGCGCTCGGCCCGCCGAGCTGCGCACGGCCCTCGTCCTCAGCAGGGGACTCATGGGATCCAACGCGGCGCTCGTCGTGCGCCGCGGTGGCGGACTCGCCCGGTAGGACCGGGCGGGAAGGAGAAACACACATGATCACCACCGGACTCACCTTCGGCGAACTGGCCGCGCTGATGAAGCAGTCGGCCGGCGTCACCGTCGACCCCGCACAGCTCGAAGAGGCCCCCGAGACCCAGTTCAGCGCCCTCGGCGTCGACTCGCTCGGCCTCCTCGGCATCGTCGGCGAGCTGGAGAACCGGCACGGCGTGGCACTGCCCACCGACGCCGAGCGCTGCAAGACGCCGGCGGAGTTCGTCACCCTCGTCAACAACACCCTCGCAGGAGTCTGACGTGTCCGGACACACCGACAACAGCATCACCATCGACGCCCCCCTCGACCTCGTCTGGGACATCACCAACGACATCGAGAACTGGCCCCGGCTCTTCAGCGAGTACGCCTCCGTCGAGGTCCTGAAGCGGGAGGGCGACACCACCACCTTCCGCCTGACCATGCACCCCGACGAGAACGGGAAGATCTGGAGCTGGGTGTCGGAGCGCACCACCGACCGGGAGAACCGCAGGGTCCGGGCCCGCCGCGTCGAGACCGGGCCGTTCGCGCACATGGACATCGCCTGGGAGTACGAGGAGCTGCCCGGCGGCGTCCAGATGCGGTGGGTCCAGGACTTCGCGATGAAGCCCGACGCCCCCGTCGACGACGCGTGGATGACGGACAACATCAACCGCAACTCCCGCACCCAGATGGCCCTCATCCGGGACCGCATCGTGCAGGCCGCGCGCGAGCGGCGGAGCGCGCCGGTCACGCCCGCCTGACGGACACCGGGCAGGACCATCCGAGGAAGGAAACCGATGCACCACGCACTGATCGTCGCCCGTATGGCGCCCGGCTCGGCGCCCGCGATCGCGGACGTGTTCGCCGACTCCGACCGCGGCGAGCTGCCGCACCTGGTGGGGGTCGCCCGTCGCAGCCTGTTCCAGTTCGGCGACGTCTACCTGCACCTCATCGAGTCCGAGCAGGACCCGGCGCCGAACGTCGCCAGGCTGGCCGGACACCCCGAGTTCCGCGGCGTCAGCGAGCGTCTGTCGGCGTACGTCAGCGCGTACGACCCGACGACCTGGCGCAGCCCCAAGGACGCCATGGCGCACTGCTTCTACCGCTGGGAGCGGGACGCCGGCTCCTGAGCCGGGAACCCGGTGAAACCCAGGCCGCCCGCCCCGCGTCAGACGCGGAGCGGGCGGCCTGGGTTTTCCGGCCCGTGGGCCGCCCGGGTCAGGCGGGCACGGTGCACTCGAAGGCGTGCAGGTACGCGTTGACCGGACGGATCTCGCCGATGACGAGCCCGGCGTCCGTGAGCCGCTCCACCATGCTCTGCCTGGTGTGCTTCGCGCCGCCGACGTTGAGCAGCAGGAGCAGGTCCATGGCCGTCGTGAACCTCATCGACGGGGTGTCGTCCACGAGGTTCTCGATGACGACGACGCGGGCACCGGGCCGCGCCGCCTTCCGGAGGTTCGCCAGCAGCCTGCGGGTGCTGTCGTCGTCCCACTCCAGGATGTTCTTGATGATGTAGACGTCGGCCTGGACAGGGACGTCCTCGCGGCAGTCACCGGGCTCGATCCGGACCCGGGAGGCCAGCGAGCCGCCCTCCCGCAGCCGGGGATCGGCGTTGCCGACCACCGCCGGCAGGTCGAGCAGCGTCCCGTGGAGCGCCGGGTGCTTCTCCAGGAGGCTCGCCAGGACGTGGCCCTGGCCGCCGCCGATGTCCGCGACGGAGGAGGCCCCGCGCAGGTCGAGCAGTTCGGCGACGTCCTCGGCCGACTGCCTGCTCGACGTCGTCATGGCCCGGTTGAACACGTACGCGGACTCGGGCGCCTCCTCGTTGAGGTACGAGAAGAACTCCCTTTCGTACACGTCCTCGAAGACGTTCCGGCCGGAGCGCACCGCCTCGTCGAGCTTGGGCCAGACGTCCCAGGTCCAGGGCTCGGTGCACCACAGCGCGATGTAGCGCAGGCTGTGCGGGTCGTCCTCGCGCAGCAGACGGGACATCTCCGTGTGCGCGAAGGTGCCGTCGGGCTGCTCGGTGAACACGCCCTGGCAGGCCAGGGCGCGCAACAGGCGTCGCAGGGTCCGCGGTTCGGTCTTCACCGCGGCCGCGAGGTCCTCGGCGGTCATGGGCGTGTCGCCCAGCGCGTCCGCCACGCCCAGGCGGGCGGCCGCGCGCACGGCGGCGGCGCACGCCGCGCCGAAGACGAGTTCTCTCAGCCGCATGGGCGGCGGGGGAGCGGGATCGACGGTCGTCATCTGTTTCGCCTTGCCTTTGCTGTCGTGCCGTACGGGTGGGGGAGGGGCGGTCAGCACATGCCCGCGGGCTCGGAGACGCCGCAGGTGTTGTGACGGAAGGTGTTGGTCTTGGAGACGTCCCGGTCGGCGAGGTCGGCGGCGCCGTTGCGCAGCGCCACGTTGTCGCGGATCTCGATCCGCTCGTTGGGGACGCCCACGAAGCTCTTGAACAGCACGATGCCGCCCGACAGCGGCGAGCTGCCCACGTTGTCCTCGACCCGGTTGTGCGCGACGACGGTGTCCTCGGCGCCGGTGATCACGATGCCCGAGCCCTGCAGGGCGGGCAGGCGCGGGGTCTTCGGGCACAGCTTGTTGTTCCCGTGGATGTCGTTCCGGCGCACGGTCATCGCCCCGGCGCGCGGCGTGGACTCGTCGCCCACGACGAACACGGCGGCGCAGTTGCCGGTCGCCTCGTTGTGGTCGACGGTCAGGTTCCGCAGGCGCCGCACGGTGATGCCGATCCGGTTGCCGGACACGCGGTTGCCGCTGACGACGGTGCCGTGGGTGTCGGTGGCCCCTCCCTCCTCGGTGACGGTGTTGGCCAGGAAGAGCCCGGCGTCCCCGTTGTTCCGGGCGACGTTGTGCCGCAACACGCCGCGGACGGAACGCTCCTGGGCGATGCCCCAGGTGCCGTTGGACTCGGCGGTGACCCCCTGGACGCGCAGACGGTCGGTCCACTTGGCCCACAGGCCGTTCTTGGCGAAGCCCCGGAGGGTCAGCGAGCGGACGGTCACGCCCTCGACGGGACGGGCCTCGGTGCCGGTGACACAGACGCCGTTGCCCGCCTGGGCGCACGCGTCGGCGCCGGGGGTGCCCGCGGGCACGATGACGGTGGGGAAGACGCTCGAACCGCGGAGCGTCAGGTGCGGGGTGGTGATGCGGACGCTCTCGCGGTACGTGCCCGGGGCGAGGAGGATCGTGTCGCCGGGGCGCGCGGAGTCCACGGCCTTCTGGATCGATTCGCCCGGCTTCACCCGGTGCACCGACCGGCTGTCGGCCGACGGCGCGGCGGCGCCGAGCCCCGAGGCGGTGAGGGCCGCGGTGCACGCCAGGAGGGCGATCTGTCGTTTCGTCATATCGCGAAGTTATGAGTGGGTGTTCCGGCCCGCCACCGCTGTTCCCCCGGCCGGGCCGGGGCGGACGGAGGGCCCCGGGGGAGGGGCGTACCGGCACTGGGCCGTTCGCGTGCGGGGCGAGATCACCCGTGCGGCCGTACTCCCACCGCGATGACCTGCTGCGACGGGTGCGGCCTGCGGCGGTCGTGAGCCCGACCGGAGGGCGGCCGAACGCGCTCCCCGTGTTGCGGGGCCCGCGCGCCGGCCTTTGCCTCGTGCACGGAGCACAGCACAGGTGCCGCGTGAAGAAGCCGGCCGGAAAGCTCCACCGAAGGAGAGAAGCATGCGTCGCGCACGTACCGGTCTGCAGGTCAGCCTGATCGTCGGCGCCGTCGTCCTGTCCGCCCCCACGGCGCTCGCCGCGCCCGGGGAGTCCGACGTCCGCATCACCCCCCTGAACGCCTCGCCCGGCACCACCGTCACCGTCTCCACCACCGCGTGCGGCAAGGAGACCTACGGCAAGGGGGAGTCGGAGACGGGCGGCCGGTTCCACCTCCTGCCGGGCGACCGGTCGGGTGTCCTGGTGGGCGAGTTCGTCGTCCCGGAGGGCGCCGTCTCCGGCACGGACACGGTCACCCTGAAGTGTCCGCCGCGGATCAAGCAGACCGTCACGTACCGCATCTCCGGCCGGCCCCACGGCGGCGTCGAGGCCGGCTTCGGCTGGGCGGCAGGCGCGGCGGGCACGGCCGGCCCCGTCGGCAAGGCCGCGGCGGGCCCTGTCGGCAAGGCCGTGGCGGCCCCCGTCGGGAAGGCCGTGGCGGCCCCCGTCGGGAAGGCCGCGGCGGACTCCACGAGCACCCCGCTCGTCCTGGGGGGCGTCCTGCTGGCCGGTGCCGTGGCGGCCGGGGCGGTCCGGCTGCGCCGACGCGCGAGGGGAGCCCGTACCTCCGCCTGATCACCGAGGCGCTGTCCTCGGCAGGGAGTGGCCGCCACCCGGACGTCC
>NZ_JBEXSZ010000188.1:0-14348 GCF_040613865.1 Streptomyces sp. NPDC006197
CGCCGGTGCGGAAGAGGAAGGCGCCCAGGTACGAGCGGACGGTGACCTGCGTCTGGAGGAGCGTGGCCGCCCCTTGCGCGGGGTCGGCGTCCAGCCCGCCGGGGGCGCGGCCGATGAGGGCGGTCGCCTCGGTCTGGCCGTACCCGTCGCGCACCCGTACCCCCCAGGCGGTCTCGACGCGCTCCACCGTCTCGGCGGTCAGGGGCTCCCCGGCGGCCGTCGCCTCGCGCAGCCGAGGGGCGCCCGCTCCCCCGGTGACGTGCGGGAGCATCGCCCGCCAGGCGCTGGGCGGCGCGCAGAGGCTGGTGACGCCGTGGTCGGCGAGGACCCGGGGCAGGACGGCCGGCGGGAGGCCGCCGTCCGGGGGTGCGAGGACGGTCGCCTCCGCCGCCCAGGGCACGAAGAAGCTGGACCAGGAGTGCTTGGCCCAGCCGGGCGCGGAGAGGTTGAGGTGCCGGTCGCCGGGGCGCAGCCCGCTCCAGTACAGGCTGGAGAGGTGTCCGACGCCGTACCCGGCGTGGCTGTGCTCGACGAGCTTCGGCAGGGAGGTCGTGCCGGAGGTGAAGTAGCAGAAGGACGGGTCGGTGGCGCGGGTGGGCCCGTCCGGGACGAAGGGCCGTCGGCCGGGGCCATGCGTGTCGGGGTACGGGGACCAGCGGGCCCGGTCGGCGCCGGACGGCCTCCGGGACCCCGCACCGGCCCGGTCGGTCGCGTGAGCGCGGTCGGCGCCGGGCGCCATCCGGAGGCCCGGTACCGGCAGGTCGTCGAGCAGCGGGACGAGTTCGGGGGCGCAGACCACGTGCCGGACGCGGCCGCGGGCGATCCGGTCGGCCGCCTCGTCCCGGGTCAGGTCCTGGTAGGTGGGGACGACGACCGCGCCGAGCTTGATACAGCCGAGCAGGGTCTCCCAGAGTTCGGTCCTGGTGCCGAGGAGGATCAGGACTCGGTCGCCCCGGGCGACCCCGCGCTCCCGCAGGGCGTTCGCCAACGCGCCGGAGCGCGCGGAGAGTTCGGCGAAGGAGACCCGGTCGGCGACGGGGACGGTGCCGTCCGGGGCCGGTCGGCCGAGGAGCTCCAGGGCCGGCCGGTCGTTGCCCTCGGCGATCACGTCGAACCAGTCGAGGGCCCAGTTGAAGTGCTCGGCGCGCGGCCACCGGAAGGAGGCGACGGCCGCCTCGCGGTCGCCGCGCAGCCGGAGCAGCAGATCACGGGCGGCCCGGTACTCCTCGTGGGCGGGCGTACGGACGGCGCTCACGCGACGCCACCGCCCGGGGCGGCCGCAGCGACCGCGCCCGTCTCGGCGCCACCGTCCCCTAGAGGCACAGCGACCGCGCCCGTCTCGGCACCGCCGTCCCGTAAAGGCACAGCGACCGCGTCCGTCTCGGCGCCGTCTCCCAGGAGGGCCGCCGCGATCGCGTCCGCGTCCCGGGTGAAGGAGCCCCAGGGGCCCGGCCGGCCGCTGCCGACCTGGGTGAACCAGCGGGTGTGCTCGCTGGGGATGCCCAGCACGTGCGTGCTGGTGTCCACCGAGCCGTCGGCCCGCACCGGGTGGAACGGCGCGTCGGTGCAGTCGAGGCCGCCGGTGGCGAACTCCCCCGCCCCCTCGGCCGCGTTGGTGAAGGTGCGGATCTCCCCGTCGACCATCAGGCCCCGGATCAGCGGGTCCCGGTCCGCCGCCAGGTCGGTGCCCGGCACCCGGGCGTCGACGAGGACGTCGAGCGCCACCCAGGAGTTCTCGACCTGCGCGGACTCCACCGCGAACCGGCCCTCGACGGGGTCGGCCTCGAAGCGGGCGCCGGGGCCGACCGGTTCGAGGACCCCGGCGGCGAGCAGGGCGAGGAACTGCTCCGAGCGCAGTTGCGGAGGTCCGGTCGAGACCATCGCGGCGACGGGGCCGAACTCGGCGAGGAACCAGCGGTGCGAGTCGGGAGTGAGCCCGCCGAAGTCGACCACGGTGCGGATCGTCTGCCGGACGTCCCGCAGCACGTCGGCGGCGGCCTTGAGGGGGCCGTCGGCGTTCCCCCGGCGGGCCTCGGCCAGGTCGGCGCGGAGCCACTCGGTGAGCACCTTGTGGTACTCGGCCGAGGAGCCGAAGCGCCGGCCGGCGAACGGGCGGGCGAGCGCGTCGAGTCCGGTGAGCGGCCGCGGGTCGACCCGGGGGCCGTGGTCGGCGGCGAGCCGCTCCAGGAGCCGCGGGCGCGGATCGGCGCGGCCCGCGAGGAGGGCCACGCCCCGCTCGGTGAACTCCTCGGCCGCGGCCGGGCCGTGGGCCTGGCGGATCCGGGTGGCGAGGAGCACCAGGTTCACCTCGGCCAGCAGCCAGGGCAGGACGGTCCGCTCGAAGTCGAGCGGCGCCTCGGCCGCCCTCAGCGCGGTCATCCGCTCGGGGGTGAAGAGCCGGGCCCGGTAGCGGTGTTCGGGGCCCTTCTGGTTGGCGCCCCGGGTGAGCAGCGGCACTCCTCCGCGCGAACCGGCCAGGATCCGGGGTTCCTTCCCGCTGGGCAGGTAGAGCAGTCCGTCCTGGCCCTCGGTGAAGGTGCCGCCGCGTCCGAGGGTGAGCTCGGCGAGGACGTCGTAGAAGGTGAGGCCCATGCCGAGGATGCCCACGCTCGCGCCGGCCGGGATCTCCGCGAGCGGCATCTCGCTCGCGGAACCCCCGGCCACGTAGCGGACGGGCCGGGCGGGGGTGCTGTGCTCCCGGGCGAACCGCTGCCAGGCGCGCTGGTCCGGGTCGAGTTCGGTGAGGGGGTGCCCGGTGGCGAGGACGAGCCGGTCGACGGTGAGGACGTCGCCGCGGTCGAGCCGCAGCCGGTGCGCACCGCCGTCCGTACCCGCCGCGCCGTCCGTACCCGCCGCGCCGTCCGGCCCGGTCCCGGCCCGCGCCCGGTCCGCGCAGATCACCCGGGCCGGGACCCGGTGGACGGTGAGCCGGGGCGACAGGGTCTCCTCGATCCGCGCCATCACGTACGTCAGATAGCGGCCGTAGACGGCGCGGGGCGCGTACCCCTCGGGGTCGGCGCCCGCCGGGTCGTCCTGGGCCCACCACTCGCCGAGGGTGGGCCCGGCGCCGGGCCGGTGGGGTCCGCCGTCGGCGGGCCCGGAGAACATGGTGACCTCCTGGGCGGGGGTGTTCATGAGGAACCGGGGCGACTGGTCCGTGCGCCAGATCCGGCCGGCCCCCGCCTCGTACGGATCGACCGCGAACACCTCCACGGGCCGCGCGGGCGGCTCCTCGGCGCAGCGGGCGGCGAGGCGCTCCAGTACGGACAGGCCGCGCGGGCCCATGCCGACGAACGCGACCCGCAGGGGTGCGGGGGCCGGCGGCGGAGCCGCGCGCGGCACCGGCTCGGCCGGGTGGGTCGCCGCCGCGCGGTCGTGTTCGCGGGCGACGCGGCCGAGCATGCCGGAGAGCTGTCGCGAGGTCATCGGAAAGGTCCTCCTGCTGGTGGTGAGCAGCGGCAGCGCGCCCAGGTCGGTCCACCGCAGGCGCCCGTCGGGTGCGACGGTGGACCGGACGGCGCCCCGGTTGTCCGGGTGCAGGCAGAACGGCACGTCGAGGAGGCCCCGGTCGAAGGCCTTCAGGAGGGCGGTGCCGAGGTCGTCGGAGAGCGCGAGGACGGTGGTGATCAGGGTGCGGGCCTCGGTGAGCGTCTCCTCGGCGTCGGCCCCCGCGCCGGAGCGGGTGCCGTGGGCGGTGCGGGCCGCTTCGGCGGCGATCCGCAGGGCGGTCAGGTTCTCGTGGACGGTGGGGATGCGGTGCGCCTCGGTCTCGGTCTTCACGATGAGGCGCTGTGCCCCGCCGCGCACGGCGAGTTCGGCGCTGCGGCGCAGCAGGAGCCGGGCGCCGGGCACGGTCTTCGGGTACACGCCCATGTACGTGTAGAGCACGATGTGGCGGTCGACGGCCGGCGGCAGGAACTCGTCGGCGAGCTTCCGCAGCGCGGCGAGGGCGCCCGCGTCCTGACCGGGGTGGGTCTGCTGGGCGTAGTTGAGGGAGACGCTGGTCGCGCCGTTGGCCACGAAGAAGAGGCATTCGAGGACCGAGACGGCGACGAGCAGCGAGGGCGGGCAGAGCTGGCCGAGGAGGCAGCCGCCGAAGGATTCGAGGTGGGCCCGGCGGCCGTTCCTGCGGCTCTCCTCCGTCAGGAACCGGACGGAGTCGCGCCAGGCGGCGACGGACTCGGCGAGCGGGGTGCGGCCGTAGGGCAGGCAGTACGAGACGGGGCCGCCCTCGGAGGCGGTGAGCCCGGCGGCGGCCATGGTGCGGAAGATGGCCATCGGGTCGGCGGAGCCGTGCCGGACCTGGACGGGGGTGGCGCGCCCGGCCGCCGACGCGACCCGTGCGCCGGTCCTCGGTCCGTGGCTGACCAGGGGGAAGCCGTTGAGGGGGCGTCCGGCACGGAGGGCGGCGGTGGCGGCGGCGTGGTCGCCGACGCGGGTGTAGCTGTCGATGGTGAGGGTGGCGACGGTCCGTTCGGGCAGGGCGGCGACGGCGGCGACTCCGCGGGCCATCTCCTCGGGTCCGGCCATGCCCATGCGGGGCTGGACGACCAGTTCGCCGGCGGCGGCCGCGTCCTGGACGAAGGCGCCGAGGTCGCCGGGGGCGAGCGGGGGCGGGGACGAGGGCGGGGCGGAGGTGGTCAAGCCGCGGCCCGCCCGGTACACGCGCCGTCGAGGCCGGCGAGCAGGCGGAGGAGTGCGGTGGGCGGGGTGCCGTCCTCGTACACCTCGTCGTATCCGGCGTCGAGGAGTTCGGCGGTGCGGGTGGCGGCGCCCTCCGGGGAGATGCCGAGGAGTCCGCCGATGACCATCGGGACGGAGCGGGTCCGGTCGTCGGCGCGCAGGGCGCGGGCGGCGCGCAGGCCGTCCTGGTGGCCGTGGCCGTTGACGGAGGAGAGGACGACGAGGTCGGGGCTCGTCATCCGGGCGGTGTCGACGAGCAGTCGCTCGGGGACGCAGGGGCCGAGGTTGAGCACGGAGTGCCCGTGCTCCTCCAGGAACAGCTGGAGGTGGACCAGGTTCCAGGTGTGGGCGTCGGAGGAACCGGTGGTGAGGAGGACCCGGCGGGAGGGCTCGGGACTGCGCAAGGACTGAGGCCGTGCGGACGGTGTCATGGCGTCTCTCTCCGGAAGGGGGTGCGGGTGAAGGGGTACGGGAGGCGGGTACGAAGGCGGGTGCGGGTACGGAACGAGGCCGCCGGGCCTGTGCGAAGCGCCCGGTGGCCTCGGGGGTTCCGGCTGGTCAGGCGCCCGCGCCGACGCCCGTGGTGATCTCGCCGGCCTCCGGGGTGCGGGCGGCGGCGGGGCGGGCGCGGACGGCGAGGACGGTGCAGCCCTCGGCGCTGGACATCTGGTGGCGGGTGCCGGGCTCCTCGACGACGAGGTCGCCGCGGCGGAAGCGGCGCCCGTCGCTGTGGTCGAGGGTGCCGTCGAGGACGAGCATCAGCTCGTGGCCGAGGTGCTCGTGGAAGTCGCCGTGCGCGCCGGGCGGGAAGCGCAGCAGGAGGGAGGCGGAGTCCTCGTCCTCGGCGGGGTCGGGGCCCCAGAGGACGACGTACTCGACGCCGGCGCGGCCGGGTTCGGTCCAGGGCACCCAGGGCAGGTCGGTCTGGTCGAAGCCGTTGCGGAGCACATCGCGGAAGACGGTGACGTCAGGCACGGGCGGGGACCTCCGGGGCGCGCTGGGCGACGATGGACGGGATGCCGTCGGGACCCCAGGGCCGGGGTCCGGTGACGATGGGGGCGCCGATGAGGGAGCCGAACTCTCGCCAGGCGCCGTCGTAGTTGCGGATGTCGGGGAGCCCGAGGAGCTCGCTGAGGACGAACCAGCTGTGCGCGGAGCGCCAGCCGACACGGCAGTACAGGACGGTGGGGACGTCGGCGCGGACGGCCGCGTAGGCGCGGACCAGTTCCTCCCGGTCGCGGAAGGTGCCGTCGGGGTGGACGGCCGTGTTCCAGGGGATGTGCTCGGCGGAGAGGGCGTGGCCGCAGCGCACGCCGAGGTCCTCGGGCACGCCGGGCGGGGTGTTGCTCCGCCCGAGGTACTCCTCCGGGGAGCGCACGTCGAGGAGTTGGTGGCGGCCGATGTGGTCGAGCACGTCCTCGCGGCGGGCACGGACGGTCTCGTCGACGGCTGGTACGGGGTAGGTGACGGGCTCGCGCTCCGGGGCGTCCCGGGTGAGGGGGCCGCCGAGCGCCTCCCAGCGGGCCCGGCCGCCGTCGAGGAGCCGGAGCTCCCGGTGGCCGTACAGCTTGAACTGCCAGTAGCCGGCGGCGGCCCACCAGTTGTTGTTGCCGCTGAGGAAGACGACGGTGTGCTCGGTGCCGATGCCGTGCCGGCCGAGGAGCGCGGCGAAGGCCTCGGGACCGATGACGTCCCGGCGTACCGGGTCCTGGAGGTCGCCGGTCCAGTCCAGGCGGACGGAGTCGGGGATCCGGCCCTGTTCGCCGCCGCCGTCGGTGATCTCGACGAGGACCGTGCGCTCGTCCCGGGTCGCGGGGTTCCGCAGCTGTTCCATGATCTGCTCGCAGCTGACGAGCAGTCTGTCTCGGTTCACGGGAGCTCCGTTGGGGGTTGAGGCGGGTGGGGTGCGGAGGAGGTCACCACCAGTACGTCGGGTACTTGCCGATCGCGCCGAGCCGGGAGGCGAGCGCGCCCACGAGGACGAGCAGGGCGCTGCCGACGGCGAGCAGGACGAGGAAGCGCAGGGGCGCGGGGTCCTGGAGGGCGGCGAGGACGGCGGTGGCGGCGGCGGGCGCGTGGACGGCCCGCAGCAGCAGCATCAGGCCGACGCTGAGTCCGGCGGCGACGGCGGCGACCCAGAGGGAGTGGCCGAAGAGGGCGACGGCGACGAGGCCGAGGGCGCCGGAGCCGAGCTGTCCGAGGAGGACGCCGCGGGGCTGGGCCGGGGGCAGTGCGGGGGTGCTGCAGATGATCATCGCGGTGGCGGCGAGGGGGGCGATCATCAGGAGGTGGCCGGTGGCCTCGCCGAGCGCCACGAGGATCAGCAGCGAGGCGACGGTGGCGAGGCTGCCGAGCACGGCGGGCCGGGGGCCGGGGAAGGGCGGGGCGCCGCCCGCCCATCGGCTCCGGGCGGGCGGGGCCGCCGGACCCGCGGGGGTCTGGGTCTGGTTGCTCACGGTGTACTCCTCGTGCGACGGGCGGGCGGCGGGGGCGGATCGGCGGGGCGGCGGAGGGGGCGGCTCAGCGGTGGGAGCCGTTGAAGTAGCGCTCGGCCTGACAGTGGACGACCTTGCCGATGCGGTGGCCCATCTCGATGCCGGGCTCGTTGTCGAAGCTCCAGTGCATGCCGCCGTACACGCGGGAGATGCCGGCCTGGTGGGCGGCCTCGCTGAAGGTGGCCCAGTGCAGGACGACGTCGGTGCGCGGGGTGAGGCCCGGCTCGACGGTGGAGGCGCCGGCCTTGAAGCGGTACGAGTCGCCGAAGGAGTCCGAGCCGGTGAAGCGGCGGAGGAACTCGGCGGCGGCGCCGGAGAAGGTGCTGTGTCCGGAGACGGTGGCCGGGAAGGGCGGAACGGCCACGTACGCCTGCCAGTTCACGCCGTCCATGGTGACGGTGCCCTGTCCGGGGCCGCCCCAGGCGCGGATCCGCTGCCCGCGCCGGTCGTACGGGACGAGGGTGGAGGGGCGGGCGAAGTCGTACGCGCGCTTGACGGCCCAGGAGCCGATGGCGGCGTCGCACTCGGCCATGTTGAGGCCGAAGAACAGCTTGGCGTCCTCGTCGACGCCGTGGCCGTCGCGGGCGGAGACGTACCGTCCCCACATCTGCTGCGCGCCGGGCGGGGTGACGTCGTCGTTGAGCCAGAACTCGGCTATCGCCTTGTGCTCGTCCGTCAGGTTCGCGCTGATGTCGAGGAGTTCCTCGATGGCGGCGGTCATGCGGACGGAGGGGTACGCGGGCGGGGCGGGCACCGTGAACTGGTCGGGGCTGCTCAGGGCGAAGGGCTGCATGACCGCGAACTGCGGGGTGAGGTAGCGCTGCGTCTTGCCGTTCACGATCAGCGGGGTCCAGTGCGCCGGGTCCGTGATCGCGGCCGGGTCGAAGGCCCCGGCGGTCTGCGGGCCGTTGCGCGGCTGGTAGCCGGTGGTGTCGCCGTACGCGGGGGTGCCGAGCTGGTTGGCGCCGTCGGCGTGGCGGTACTCCAGGACGGCGCGGGCGGTGCGCAGCCCGATCCAGGCGGGGCTGTACGGGCGGGGGTCCGTGAGCTCGGGGTCGCCGCCGAGGCTGCGCAGCATGGAGTCGATGGCGACCTTGTACTCGGGGTACAGGTCGAGCAGGGCGAGGTGGGCCGCGTAGCTGATGGCCTCGTTCTTGTTGTCGAGGGTGCGCTCGGCGCGGGGGCGGCGCAGGGTGCCGCCGAAGCGGGTGCCGACGGCGTGGCGGTCGTAGCAGGCCCAGGCGTCGTAGATGGCGTTGTGGACGATCGCGAGGGCGCGGGCGTTCACGGTGGCGGGGCCGAAGCGGTTGCCGGCGTCGTGGTAGCGGCCGAGGATCGCGTCCATCGCGGCCTGGTTCCAGCGGACGACGACGCTGGGGTCGGCCACGGCGCCGGGGGCGCGGCGGCCGGTGCGGGTCTCGGCCTCGAAGCTGGTGGGGACGGCCGAGGCGGCGGTGCCGGACAGGGCGAGTGCCCCGGCCGCGGCGGCGGAGGTGGTGAGCACCCGGCGCCGGGTGAGCGGGGTGCGGGTCGGGGCGGGGGCGGGTCGGTGGGTCATCCGGG
Organism: Streptomyces sp. NPDC006197; assembly: GCF_040613865.1. NCBI lineage: Bacteria > Bacillati > Actinomycetota > Actinomycetes > Kitasatosporales > Streptomycetaceae > Streptomyces > Streptomyces sp. NPDC006197. The sequence continues at coordinate 8,742 of NZ_JBEXSZ010000188.1, forward strand.
GATTCCTTCGCGGGGTGCCGGGAGCGGACGGACTCGGTCCGGGCCTGCGGGTCACCCACGGCCGAAGATCACCCGGGATCAAACACAAACTCGAACAGTCCTCAGGCTGGCGAGAATTGATCGCGCCCGGCAACGGCCGATCGACTTCTTCCATCGCGGGCATGCAAGGAAGCGATGGGCGTCGCGGGGGTCCTCGGGACGTCGTTAGCGTGAGCCCAGGCGTCCGCCCCTCCGGCCACGATTTCGGCGTGATCCGAGCGGTCCCCGCCCGGCTCCGCCCCCGTCCGGCCTCGATCCGCCCCGTCCGGCCCCGCCCGGCCCCGCGTCGACTCGTGTTGGAGATGCCCGCGCATGACCGTTTCCTCCGAACTGACCCCTCCCGTCACCGCCCCCGGCGCCCCGCCGCCGCGCGCCGGCGCCTTCGACCGGCTCGCGCCACGGCTCCACCGGTACGGCCTGGGCATGCTCCGGGCCGGTCTCGGCGGGGTGTTCGTCTGGTTCGGCGTGCTCAAGGTCGCCGGGCTCAGCCCGGCGGCCGCGCTCGTCGTCGCCGTCCTGCCCTTCCCCGCCGGGAGCTGGTTCGTGCCCGCGCTCGGCTGGGCCGAAGTGGCCCTCGGTCTCTGGCTGATGTCGGGCCGCGCCCGCGCCGCCGCGCTCCCGGTGCTCACCGCCCACCTCTGCGGCACCTTCGCGGTGCTCGTCCTCACCCCGTCGGTCGCCTTCGCCCACTCCAACCCGCTGCTGCTCACGCTGGTCGGCGAGTTCGTCGTCAAGAACGTGGTGCTGCTCGCGGGCGCGGTGGTGGTCCTCACCCGTCCGAGGCGCACCGGCGACGACCGGTAGCGGGGAACGTCGGCAGCGGTGCCGTGTCGCGCCGACCCGACAAACGGCGCAACCGGTTTACCAGAGCCTCCGTGCCCTCCCGGCCCCCGTCCGACGTGCGCTCCCACCACCCCTCCCCGGCGGCGCTTCGGCCTGGGTTTCACCCGAAGGGAGGGTTTACGCGCCGACGGACCCTGTAGGTGACCCCCGGCTCGTACAATACCGAGCAGTCGGTTTACAGCTACTGGAGCCCTGGGTGACCAAACAGGAGCGGGCCACGCGCACCCGCGACGCACTGATCAGGTCGGCGGCCGAGGAATTCGACCGGCACGGCTACGCCCTGGCCACGCTCTCCGCGATCAGCGCGGGAGCGGGCGTGAGCCCCGGAGCCCTCCACTTCCACTTCGAGAACAAGGCCGCGGTCGCCGAAGCCGTCGAGCAGGAGGCCTGCACCACCCTGCGCCGGACCGCCCGGATCGTGTACGGCCGGCGGTCGAACGCCCTGCAGAACCTCACCGACACCTCGCACGCCCTGGCCCGGCTGCTCCGCGACGACATCGTCGTCCGCGCCGGGTTCCGGCTCAGCTGCTCCGACGACTCCCGTACGGAGCTCAGCCTGCGCCAGGAGTGGCAGAGCTGTGTGCAGCAGCGGCTCGCGGAAGCGGCCGACGAGGGCCTGCTCGCCGCCGGCGCCGGGCGCCGGCAGGATCTCGCCCGCACGGTCGTGGCCGCGACGATCGGCCTGGAGGCGCTCTGCCGGGACAACGGCGAGTGGCTGTCGCCGAAGACCGTCACAGGCCTGTGGCGCACCCTGCTCCCGATGCTCGCGGGCCCCGAGTCGCTCGCCACCCTCGAACCGGCGGGCACCCCTGCCACCCCCGCGCACGCCCCCGTCGGCTGAGGGCCGGCCGTCCCCGGCCACGGGCGACGCGGGGTCAGAGCGCGCTGCCGCCCGAGACGTCCAGGTACTGGCCGGTGATCCAGCGCGCGTCGTCGGAGACGAGGAAGCCGACCACGTCCGCGATGTCGGCCGGCGTCCCGATCCGGTTGAAGACCGAGTAGGCCGCGAGGGCGGCGGCCGCCTCCGGAGTCGTACGGCGCCGCGCGTTCATGTCCGTCGCCACATAGCCGGGGGCCACGGCGTTGACCGTGATCCCACGGGGCCCCAACTCCTTGGCGAGGGCCAGGGTCATCGTGTCGACGGCCCCCTTGGTCATCGCGTAGGTGACGGAGTCGGGGAAGGCGTTCTTCGTCGCCACCGAGGAGATGTTGACGATCCGGCCGCCGTCGCGCAGTCGGTCGAGTCCCCGCTGGACGAGGAAGAGCGGGGCCTTGGCGTTGATCGCGAAGAGCCGGTCGAAGACCTCGGTGGTCAGCTGGTGGATCCGGCCCGAGCCGCTCCCCGCCGCGTTGTTGACGAGGATGTCGAACCCCGGTCCCGCGCCCTGCTCCGCGAGACCCGCCTCAAGCGCGGCGTAGAAGGTGTCCACCGCGTCCGGCTCCGCGAGATCCGTGCGGAACGGGAAGGCCCGGCCGCCCGCCTCCTCGATGGTCTTCACCGTCTCGTGGGCGGCCGCCTCGTTGCCGCCGAAGTGCACGGCCACCAGGGCTCCGTCCCTGGCGAGCCGCTCGGCGATGCCTCTTCCGATGCCACGGCTCGCGCCGGTGACGATCGCGGTCTTTCCAGCCAGCGCGGACATGCCAGTGGTGCCTTCTTTCTTTCTGTTCGGAGGCCGGTTGCTGTTCGGAGACCGGTTCTGTTCGGAGGCCGGTCCGTTCTGTTCGGAGGCCGGTCCGCCCGAGGACCTGCCTCAGGAGCGGCCGAGGAGGTCCCGGTACCACGGCATGTGGTCCGCGATCGTCGCGGCGAACCCCGGTCCCGGATCCTGGCCCCACTCCCGCCAGGGGCGGTCGTCCTCGAACCAGTGGTCGGAGGCGAGCATGGCGAGGTGGTGCTGCGCGAACGGGAGGTCCGCGAGCAGCGCGCGGGCCTCGGCGATGTCCACCGCCGGCCCACGGAGCGGGCCCGCCCGTCCGGCGAGGAGGGCCTCGCCGGGCGCGAGCAGCCCCGCCACCGGGACCGGCTCCGGGTGGTTGACGTAGTACGGGCCCGGCCGCGTCGACGGGGAGAGCGCCGCGCCGAGCAGGGCCCGCGCCAGGCCGTCCACGTCGATCAGGGAGTGCACCGAGGAGCCGCCGTCGAGCGGGCCGGGCAGGGCGGCGAGCAGCCGGACGATGCCGGGCATCAACTGCCGGTCGCCCGTGCCGTACACGAGGTGGGGTCGCAGTACGGTCCCGCCCGCGTCCATAACGTGCCGCTCCCCCGCCGCCCGGGTCCGGCTGGTCGCCGAGCCGGGGGCGAGCGGCAGTGTGCCGGGCGTCGCCGCGCGGAAGGGGCCCCGACCGTGGACGGAGGCGGTACTGAGGGAGACGATCCGGGTCACCCCGGCGCGTACGGCCGCGTCGACCAGGGCCCGGGTGCCCTCGTCGTTGACCGCGCGGGCCGTCTCCTCGTCGGCGCCGATCGCCGAGGCGCAGTGGATCAGTACGTCGACGCCCTCGCAGGCGAGGCGCAGCGAGTCGGGGTCGCGGAGGTCACCGACGACGGTCTCGACCGCCGGCCGGCTCCCCCGCTCCCCGGCGTCGCCGGTCGTCGCCGCAGGGGTGGCCGGGCTCCGGGCGAGCAGCCTGAGGTGTCCGACATCCGTGTGGTCCGCGGCCGTCGCCGCCACCCGGCCGCCGATGAATCCGGTCGCGCCGGTGATCAGTGTGCGAGGGCCCATCGTTCCTGTCCGGTTCAGCCCGCCAGCCGGCTGTCGAGGCCTCTGCCGGCCACCGCCAGGTCTTGGGACGGGGAGGTGAGCGTACAGAGGAACACGGACCGGCCGTCCTGTCGACCTTCGATGCGTACGGCGGCCACCGACGGGTCGGCGGTGGGCACGGTCTCGGCCTCGATCCAGCAGGGGCTGTCGAGTTCGGCGTAGCGGGAGAAGCCGGCGTCCATGGTGGTGGGCAGGAACGCGCCGCCCATCGTGATCGTCGCCGCCTGCCGGGCGGCTTCGAGGAGCACCATCCCCGGTATGTGGTCGTTCGGGCGCCGGAAGAGGGTGGTGTGCCCGGTGTTGATCCGCAGCCGCCACTGGCCGGGCCGGGTCCCCGGGGCCAGGACGACGTCCTTGGCGTGCTCACGGCCGACCAGGCACGGGGCGACCCCCGGGATCAGCGGGACCGGGCGGCCGAGCGCGGCCATCCGCTCGCCGCGGATCCTGCGGTACGCGAGGGCCGAGGTGCAGCGGCCCACGCCGGTGCCGGTGGCGAGGTGGCGACCGTCCCGGGTGAGCACCATGGTGGTGCGGATGTTGCGGAGGCGGCTGCGGCAGCTGTCGAGATTGGAGCAGACGACGTCGACGCTGATGTCCGGGGAGAGGCCGTCGACGGCGAGCGTCCCGGCGTCGACGGTGTAGTTGAGGCCCCACATGACGAACTGATCCTCGACGGGTACCCCGAATTCGGCATGAGCGAGGAGCATGGTGGTCTGGCGTATCGTCTCGGCCACCAGTACGGGGTCGTGCCGGTCCCCTGCCACCGGAGAGAAGAAGGGATGTGCGGCAGGCCAGCGGGCGGCGACGGAGAACCGGTTCTCCGTCAACCGGGTCCAGCCCGTGGGGATGATGTCCTCGGGATCCGACCGGTGAACGAACTCTCCGGGGACGTGTCTCGTCGCTCCTCGACGGTTCTGATCCATGGATCCCCCTCGCGCCCCCGCGCCCCCGGGCGGCCTGGTCCGCCCGACCTAGAATACGTACAGCGCGGTTTTTTTTGCAATGCTCCATGTCACACTTCGAGCACAGACAGCGACACAGCAGGAGGCGCCTTGGCTCAGCAAGCGCGTGCGATCAAGACCCGACGGGCGATCCTGGAGGCGGCCGCCACCGTCTTCGCGGAGCGCGGGTACGAGCGCACGACCATCGGCGAGATCCTGGTGCGCGCCGGCGTGACCAAGGGGGCGCTGTACTTCCACTTCGCGTCCAAGGAAGATCTTGCTCGTGGTGTGCTCGACGCCCAGATGCTGGACGAGCCGCTGCCGGCCCAGCCGATCAAGCTCCAGGAACTCGCGGACCAGGCCTTCCTGCTCGCCCACCGGCTGCAGCACGACGCACTCGTGCGCGCGAGCGTCGCGCTGGCCCTTGACAGTGGCGCTGTCGGCGTCGACCGGGCCGCGCCGTTCCAGGCATGGATCGATCAGGTCTCCGACATCCTGGCGGTCGCGAGGGCGCGGGGGGAGATCCTCGTCCACGTGGACGTGACGGATACCGCCGAGCTCTTCTCGGGCGCCTACGCGGGGATCCAGACGATGTCGCAGATTCTGCGCGATCGCAACGACCTGACCCACCGGGTCTCCGTCCTGCTGCGGTACCTCCTTCCCAGCATCTGTACCCCGGCTCTCCTGAGCAGTCTCGACATGACGGAAGGCCGCGCCCGGCAGCTGGCCGCCGAGTACGACGCGAGCAAGCGGCGCCGCGAGGACTCGTAAACCCGGCGCACGCCCATCAAATAAAAACCGACCATCCGGTCTCTTAGCGCCCCGACGCAGAACAGCGTCGGGGCGCTCTGGCGTCATGGCACTGAGTGTGTTTTGCTGAGGGTACTCAGTGCCACAAGCGTCTAGGGGAGCTCCATCATGGGTAAGGACTTCGACCTCTATCGGCCCTCGGAGGAGCACGACATGCTCCGTGAGTCGGTGCGTGCCCTCGCGGAGGCGAAGATCGCCCCGTTCGCGGCGGC
>NZ_JBEXSZ010000189.1:0-14317 GCF_040613865.1 Streptomyces sp. NPDC006197
TCAGCGTCGGCGGTAGCGGCGCGGGCGCACGGTCTGCGGCGGGTTCAGCCGGCCCCCGGGGTACTGCCGCGCCCGGCGGCCCCGGACCGGCGGAGGTACGGCGGGCGCCGCATACAGCGCCGCCCTCAGCCGGACCGCATCGGTGATCCGCTCCAGGAGCTCCGGGGTGAGATCCGGGATCGGGTGGACCATGACGAGGGTCTCCGTGCATAGGCGACCGACTCCGTTCATCCTCGTCCCTCTCCCCCACCGCCAGGGCGTAGCCGTCGGTCGTGTCCCAGCCGGTGCAACCGCGGCTTCGGCCCGGTCCACCCGGCGGTCCGCAGGACGAAGGAGTGGGTGGGCTCCACTGAGAGGGCCCCATCGGGTGGGCTCCACCCCGTGGACGCGCTCGGAGAAGTGGAGGAAGCGGGCGGATCCGAAGGGCTCGCCACACTCTCATGACGGTGGACTCCGCTCTCCATGGGAGTGGGCGCCGCCCGTGGAGAGCGGAGTCCACTCAGTGGCTCACTCCTCCGTCTCCGGGGCCAGGCCGCTCGGGACGCTGTCCGCGCTGCTGGTCCTCGAGGACCGGTTTGAGAGTAGGAGCTTCGGGGCGGTGGGAGTAGCGCTCCCGGAGCGTCTTGCCGCGCGTCGTCATTTCTTCGATGCGGGCCTGGATGTTACTTATCTGCTCGGCGGTCAGATCCTCCGTGCCCTTCCCGGCACGCGTCTCCTGGAACGCGCGCAGCCGCTCCATATCCTCCGCTGGCTCGTGCTCGGTCTTAGAAGCCGTTGTCTTTCCGAGAGTGACGGGTGCGTTTGAGCTGGTCAGGCATAGGGCCGGTGTTTCGGCGGCAGAGACGAGGTGTTGTGTCGTCTCTGCGGTGGAGGTGCCGGGATGCATGCCGTCGGTAGGGCCTCCTGGTCTGCTCAAGGTATCGACAACCCCGAGCTGCACCAGAGGCCCTGCCTTCATGCACGGACAGACCGAAGGTCGCCTGGCTCTGTTCACGGAAACGGGCAGCGTTTGTTCACGTCTTCGGGAGGCACTGCTCACCTCGTAAGGAATCGAACAGAGTCTGAGTATCAGTGACGCCCTGCGATGGTGCGGCCGGCTGTTCAGCGGGGGCGGTGACACATTCACCGTCGTTCGGAGGGTAGCGCGCCGGGACGGTCAGTGGCGGGTGATGGCGACGGTGAGTCCGAGGCCGATCAGGGCGATGCCGCCCGCGCCGCCGATCATCGACAGGCGGCGGTCGGAGCCGGCGAGCCAGGTCCGGGCGGCCGAGGCGCCCAGGCCCCAGACGGTGTCGCAGATCAGGCCAATGCCAGCCGGAATCAGGCCGAGGACCATCATCTGCAGCGAGATGTTCCCGGCGTCGTGGTTGACGAACTGCGGCAGGACGGCGGCGAAGAAGACCAGGCCCTTGGGGTTGGTGGCGCCCACCAGCAGACCGTCCAGAACGGTGCGCAGATCGCCGCGCCGTTCGCCCTCCTCGGTCGTCAGGTCGGCCCGCAGCCGGCCGCGGTGGCGGTACGCCTGGACGCCGAGGTAGACGAGGTAGACGGCACCGGCCAGCTTCACGGCGGTGAACACGGTGGCCGAGCTCTGGACCAGGGAGCCGACGCCGAGGGCGACGGCCAGGACGAGGACGCAGCAGCCCAGGAGGTTGCCCAGGACGGTGGCGAGCGCGGTACGGCGGCCGTGGGCGAGGGCGCGGCCGACGACGAACAGGACGCTCGGGCCAGGGATCGCGATCACGACGAAGGACATCGCGGCGAACGCAAGAAGGCTTTCGGTACTCACCATGAGCCGGGACTTCCTGATCTGTGCCGCACAGCCGGAAGAGGCTGCGCGCGGTGCGTGTGCTGTACGAGGCACGGAGCCGGCGTGCGGGCGGGGCGGCTACCGGGAGAGAGAAACCGCCCGGGCGCGCGGAAGGCGGGCCAGGGCGGCGGAGCCGATCTGGAGGGTGCGGTCGGCCGCTCCGGCACCGCAGTAAACGGGCCGGTCCGGTTCGGCAACCGCGGTGTCGATCAAACACGGCACCCCCGCCCGGTGGCTGACCGGCGGCACGCCCCCGGGCACCAGGCCCTCCGCGGCAAGCAGACCGGCGTCCGCCGTGTGCAACCGGGAGCGACTGGTGCCGAGGGCGGCCGCCAGGCGGGCGAAGTCCACCCGGTCCTCCGTCCGTAGTGCCACGAGCAGCAGCGGGGTGCCCGGGGCGGTGAAGGCGAGCGTCTTGACCGTCTGCGACCAGGGGAAGGGCAGGGCCTGGCGCTCAGCGACGCTGTACGCGACGGCGTGCTCGTGAACGGTGTACGTACAGCCGTCGGCGTCCAGCACGGCTCGCCAGGGCGATTCGGGCGTAGTCATGGGGACCTGCGGCTTTCGGCTCGGCGGTAGGGAGAGTCGACCCGCGGCCAGAGGGTGCGCGGTCTGGGCCTGAGCCTGATGGACGCGGCGAGACCAGATCAACTGATTGTGAAATCCTGCAATCGTGATCACCCTGCGCTTCGCCGAGACGGCCGAGGAGGACATCGCCTTCTCCGTCTCACCGCTCCTCGAAGCCGTCCACTCCTGGCACGTCCTGATCAACCCCGGCCACCACGCCCTGCACGTGCCCTGGGTCCGTCAGTGCCGCCGGCTGCCCGCAGCCCTGCGCCGACGGATGCGCGAGCACGGCTTCCTCGTGGCCGACCACATCCCCGCCCTCTTCGAAAGCCGCGCCGGTGATCACGATGCCGACTTCGCAAGCCAGCTCGCGGCCGTACGGACGCTGCCGCCCGCTCTGCTGGCCGCCGAACTCGCCCAAACCCTCCTCGACACCACCCGCCACACCGGAGACGACCTCGTCACCGACCCCGCCACCCGCGACACGGTCCTCGCCCAGTACCGGGAGCGCGATCCCGGCCGGACGGCACGGCTGGAGAGCATCCTCAGCGACCCCCTCCCCGTCCTCGACGACGCGCTCGCCGTGCTGGAGGACTACTGGGACGCCACCTTCGCCGACGAGTGGGAGCGCGTCGAGCCCTCCCTGTACGAGTCGATCGCCCGCGCGGGAGTCCGGATCGCCCACCAGGGCCTGTTCCCGATGCTCCGCACCCTAGCCCCTCAGATCCGGGTCGACCCCGGCCGGCGAACACTTCGGCTCGACCGCCCACACGACCACGACATCACCGTCACCCGCGAGCGCCCGGTGACGTTCACCGCCAGCCACTACGTCTGGCCCCACGTCCGCGTCACCTGCGACAAACCCTGGCCCCTGCGGATCACCTACCCCGCCCCGCCCCTCGCCCCCACCCTCCGGCCCACCAATCAGGAAGACACCCTCACCGCGCTCCGCGCCCTGGCCGCCGCCCCACGCCTGCAGATCATCACCCACCTCGCCGCCCAGAGCCGCAGCACCCAGGAACTCGCCACCCTCCTCGGCCTGTCCCCCTCCGTGACCTCCCGCCACCTCCACCAACTCACCCAGGCAGGACTCACCACCACCCGACGCGAGGGCTATTACGTCCTCTACACCCTGAACCCCGCCCGCCTCGACCAGATCGCCACCGCCCTGACCACCCTCACCCCCAAGCCCGCTGACTGAACCTGCCACAGCCCCGACAACCAGCCACGCGCGCCGGCACCGGCTGCCCCCAACCTCATGAATATCGAACACTGCACTGCCGGCCTGCTGCCCAAACTCGTGAACAGCCGCTGTCACACCTCGTGAACAAAGCCAATCGCCCGACCGAGCGGCCGCACTCGAACCCATGCTCACCCAGATCGATACGACAACAGCTTCTGAGAACACCGGCCACCGGCTTCCCTGGCAAGCATGTTCGGGAGCCACTTAGACAGCGGCACGGGGAGCCACCTCCGGGACTACCGGACAGGTCTTCAAGCCTCAGAGGAAGCCTGCCCGCGGCTTCGAAATCGGGCCGGACGGCCGGGCCAACGACGTGGCACCCCGGTGGCGCGCCTGATATCCGGTGGACCCTCCGAAGGTTCAGATAACGCGCAACACCCCGATCGCGGCCAGAGCCACCGCAGGGGTCGCACCCACGGCCTCATGCCACATCGGTCTTCTCCCCCCTCTGCTGAGCTGCGACCAACGCGAGCCCACCGATCCCGATGACGAGCCATCCGCCGGACACCGGTTGGAGCGCAGCTATCAGCGCGCCCATGGCCAGCAGCCAAAAATCGAGTTGGGATGGAAGGCTGCCAACCGTCCGCAAAATCCACTGGGTGAGCGTGCCCAAAGCGGCAAGCGCCAGGCCGCATACCGTGAACCACAACACCAAGGTCCGATCATCATGGGAGCCGACCGCTCCGATGACGCCAGCCTTCGTGATGTCGCCCCAGAAGCTGAACGCGCCGACGACGCCGACGACGGCGACGATCGAGTGCATCCCGGCGGCGACGAGCAGGAGGCTCGGAACCCACCTCAGCAGGCCCCTCGCAGCCGGTATCGGGGATTCCGAAGAGATCGAGAGAGTCATGGCGCTGGTCCCTTCCAAGGGATCCGGCGCATCAGCCGATTTCCGGCGGATTGGACGACAACAAGAGTTCGTACATGCCGACGACCTCGGTCGGCGGGAGCGGCGGCGTCAGCTGTCCGGCCCCAATGAGGACCACGTACAGCAACTTCGCCATGCGGTCCGGATCGGCGAAGCTGGCCTGCTCACACAAGGTCCGCAGGTACACGGTCCTGGTCTCGTCGACGCGAGCCTGGACGGCTTGGCCTCAGGGTCCTGCGATGCGGAGCGGGAGCTGGCATCGGCGGGCGGCGACCGGGTGCGACTGATCCTGCGTGGCCTCCTGACGCGGCAGCCGCACCGAAGCCAGGGCTCGTCGCACCCTGTCCGCGTCGACCCGGCCCTGGGCGAGCGCGGCATAGAGCCCTCCGCGACCACGACAGCGTTCGCTCACCAGCGACAGCTCAGCCAGCGACCTCACCGGCCCGTCCCCGCACGAAACCGCGTCGGCCAGCTCGAACAGGGCGTCCGAACGGCCGACAAAACAGGAGGAGAACTCACCCCGGAAACGCGACAGTTCCGCCAACACCTCTCTGCGGACATCGTGATGCAGCAGGCTCATCCCCACGGCCTTCATGCTGTGCGGCTTTGTGGGGGAGTTTCAAGAACGTCTGCCGCTCAGCAGCGAGAACGCCCGGTTCCACGGGAGAGTGATGTCGTTGAGTTCTGGAAACACCCGGGTGCTTGTTTCGGGACCATGGTTGTGCTCTGCACGACGAGGGACCCAGGTGCTGCCGAAGCCCAAGGTCGATTGAGCCCGTCACTTGCTCTCTCTCGCAGACGAGTTCTAGGGTCGGACGCCTCACCGTTTTTCCCCTGGAAGTGTTCATGCCTCGCCGGCCACCGGGCGAGATCAGAGCACAGCTGCCGCGACGCCACACGCACCGTCGGCGGACACCCGTGATCCGTGGAGTGTCCGCCTCGGCAAACAGGCAGATCGCCGTCTTCGAGCGCGATCGCGGCCTTCCCTCAGGCGAGGTCGCACACGCATTTCGCCGCTGGAATGCCACCACTCGTCGGCCACGCGGGAAAGCCGATCCGTTCTACGAACGCAACGACACAGCCCTCCGCAGCGACGACCACCACGTCCGCACCCTGCTGGAAGTCGCGCTCCACGCCTTGCACAGAAAGGCGCGACGTGAGTTGAGCACGGTCGTCGGTCCCGCAGACGAACGCGTCCTCCGGCGCACGCTCAACAACCCCTTCGCAGACCCGGGCCTCCCCTGGTGGACGCGTCGAATCGGTGCCTGAACACCCAATTGTTCCTACTTCTGACGACACTCCCCCGGCTCTCAGACCAGACCTGCTGCCAGCAACCGCCGACATCCGTTCCTAGATCTCACCTACGCAGCCATGCTGAGCGTGTGTGTTCCTTGGTCGGAGCACATGTCCAGACGAAGGCCGCTTGCATGCCTGTCGGCTACCAAACCGAGTGATCAAGTGCGACGCACCGCTCGACGATGCATCTTAAAGATCAAGCTGGCGCCGAACTCCCCTGCCTCTGCCGACAATGACGACGTTGCGGCTATCCGCTTGAAGCCTTCTCCCAGGCTTCGAGGATCGCGACAGGGATGCGAGCGCGGCCGGGAACGTCGTAGCCGTGGGCCCGTGCCCAAGTGCGGATGTCGTTTGCGTCTGCCGTCCTGCCCGCCGGCGGCTGCGGCGCCGTGTCGACCGGTGCGGGTGTCGGGGCGGGTGTGGTGGGGGTGAAGAAGGCTCCTTGGGTAAGGAAGCTGTCGGGGAAAAGAGGGACTGTTTCGCGACCTGAGAGGACCGCGGTGAGGAAGTCCGCGAGGCCGCCACCGTAGGCATACCACCGCGGCCCCCGGGCCTCGTTCGCAGCGATGGTCCACTCCTCCGGAACACCGGCAGGATCGGTGAGCCAAAAGAGGTACTCGCCGTTGTCCGTCACGCCCATCGCGAAAAGGTGCCTGGGGTCATGAGGGACCGGGTGGGTGCCGCTGTCACGGTCGTGCTGGAGCCGGGTACGGACCGCGACCGGCATGGAACCGGTGGTCGGCGTCGGGGCCCGCCTTCGGTGAGCGCCGGCGGGTGTCGGTCGGGTCGGGGTGGGCCCAGCGGGCGGTATAGAGGCGGTAGTTCGCCAGCAGGCCGCGTATGGTCTTCAGCTCGCTGATGGCCAGGCAGTAGGTGTCGATCCCGCGTCCACGATCTGCTCGTCCAGGCCTGCTTCGCGGCGGCGGCCACGTTGGGCCAGGGCGAGGAAGCGGCGGGCCTCGGCAAACAGGTGGCGACGGTGAAAGCGGCCGTCGTCGCTCATCACAAACACCATCGCCGCAACACCGAGGGCCGCCAGAGCAGCCTCCAGGGTCTCGGCGGCACGGGCCCGGATCGCAGCCGGCCGCGGCCCGGGCCCGCTCCAGAAGCGTCTCGACGAAGTGGGCAGCACCTCCGGGGAACTCCCGTGCGCTCTCCCTCCAGCCGGCGCGCAGCTGGACGAGGGAGCGGGCCTTCGGCTTCGGGGCGGGTTTTGCGGGCGGCGATCCGGGCCGGCTCCGGGCGGGAACGGCGTTCCCGTCGGCGTACCGGGGAGCCGGATCCCGCCTCGTACCGCCGTACGACACCCCCGTGTCCCGGACAGGGCCGCTCCTGTCCGGGACAACGGCCGTCCCTTGCCCCGGCGCCCGCCCCGCCCGGACGCTGGATCGCAGCCCTCCCCACCGATGGACCGACGAAGGGATACACCCATGTCCGCACCCCCCGTCGCCGCCCGCATCGCCCTGGCGGCACTGCTGCTCGCCGCGCCGGCCGCCGTGGCCGCTCCGGCCAGGGCGGCGACCCCGGCCGCCGACTGCCCGTGGTACCAGGGCGCGCCGCCGAGCAACCTGAACCCGTACAGCAGCACGGACTACGCCGCCGGCAGCGCGCCCATCCGGGTCGGCCCCTACGGTGCCTGCACCGCCGTCTCCACCAAACCGTCCGGGACGGCGATCACGGTGAACTGCTACATCACCAACAGCTACGGCAACACCTGGTCGTACGTCCGCGGCAGCGGCTGGGTCTACGACGGGAACCTGCGCAACGGCGGCTCCACGCACCCCTGCCGTTTCTGATCCTTCTCCCGGCACCACATGAATCACCAGATGCCCTCTCCGGTGGATGCACACGGCCACACCGGCACGCGCCGAACGGCCCGCACCAACTCGGTGCGGGCCGTTCGGCGTGTGACGGGAGGGACCGGTGCCGCCACGCAGCCCACGCTTCGGCCACACATGACTGCATGCCGATAATCGTGCAGCGGCGAGCCGCGCCGCGATACTGGGCCGGTGAGCGAACCCACGGCTGAGTATGAAACGAATACCGAAGCGTTGGAGCGAAGGGTCTACCTCGGTCTGCGCGAGGACAGCCTCGACCCGCAGGATGTCGTCGCCCTCGCCTGCGAACTACTCGACTGCTTCCAGTACACCGATGCCATCCTGGAGGTCGTCGAGCGGAAGCCGGCCGACGTGCCGGCGGCGGAAATGACCGCACTGGCCCGGCGCATCCTGGACGACGTGGGCTTCGATCCCGGCTTCGACCTCGCCCCCGAACGTTTGGAGACGTTGCGCGCCGCGCTGCGGATCATAGCCCGCGACCTGCCCACGCGTGGGATCCGGGGCGAACCGGAGATCGAGGTCCTGGAGGACTATTTCCCGGTGGGAGCCGGTGTCCGCCTTGCCGACGGCAAACGGCTCGACTGGGGCGGCCACATCCTGCCGGACATGTGCGACGACCCGACCACGGCGCTGACCAATTTGACGATCATGATCCATGAAAGCCTCCTCGAATGGACCTGGCAGGTCTGGCCGGTGTGTCCTCGACATGCCCTCGGTGTCCACGGCTCGCAGAGAGATGGCACGGCCGTATGGTGGTGCGCGGGCGATGGCGGACACATGCTCGCGCCGGTCGGCGAACTCTCACACGCACTGGCGGATCAGTAAGTCCCAATAGTCCTGCCAGGTCAGGCTTTCCTCGCCCTTACGGCCGCGGTAGACGTGGAAGCCGTAGAACATCCGGGGCCGCGTCGGCCGCTCGCGGCCGGCGTCCGAGGGACGTGGGTCAGGGTGCGTTGCCGGTGTACTAGCAGCGGCAGGTGACGCCCGGTTTGCGCGGATCGCCGGGGTGCGGGTCGTGCAACGCCCCCGGCGTCGGCCCCGACCGGGGAGAGTTCCTCACGGAACCGAGGCCGGGGCGCGCGTTGGGCCGGCTCGCGCGGGTAAGGGGGCAGCATGGCGATGACGGGACGTCGTCGGGACGGGCGAGGAGAGCGAGGAGGCTGCTGTGGGAGCGCTGGCTGCGGGTGGTTGGGGTCTTCTCGCCGGCAGTGCGTTGCTGGTCGGTGCCGCGGTGGGCCTCTTCTTCCGGGTGCCGACGCGGTGGACCGCCCTGGTGATGGCTTTCGGCAGCGGCGTACTGATCTCGGCGGTCTCGTACGACCTGGTGGCGGAGGCGTACGACCGGGGCGGTCTGGCGCCGACGGTCCTGGGAGCACTGGGCGGGGCGGGGGTGTACTCCCTGGCGAACATGGCGCTCGCCCGGCGTGGCGCCCGCCACCGCAAGAGGTCGGGCGCCCAGCAGCCCTCCGAGCAGGACCAGCCGGGTTCGGGTGGTGCGATCGCTCTGGGCGCGCTGTTGGATGGCGTGCCCGAGTCGGTCGTGATCGGCACCGGTCTTCTCGGTGGTGGAAGCGTCGGAGTGGCCACCGTCGTCGCGGTTTTCCTCAGCAATCTTCCCGAAGGCCTGGCGAGCGCGGCGGGGATGCGGCAGGCCGGACGTGGCCGAAGCCACGTCATGGGCCTGTGGGCGGCGATCGCGCTGGTTTCGGGCCTGTCCGCGCTGGCCGGCTACACCGTCCTGGGCGGGGCCTCGGAAACCACCCTGGCGGCCATCACCGCCGTGGCCGCCGGAGCGATCCTGGCGATGATCGCGGACACGATGATCCCGGAGGCCTTCGAGAACGCTCATCTCCTGGCCGGCGTCACCACGGTCGTCGGCTTCCTCCTGGCCTTCACGCTGTCGCACCTCTGAGCCTCTGCGCAGATCGGCTGCGCACGTCCGCCGTATGTCCGGACCGGTGAACACAGTCGCCAGTCCGTCACGACCTGACAGCGCCGGCTACCAGGCCACGCGAGCCACACCACTGCCACCCAGATGACGACTCTCCACTGCCGCTCTCCCGCAGACCATCAGCCCGTTGGAGCCCCCCGGACGCGCCCCGGACTTCAACACGCGGCCGGAGCGCGGGCACGCGTCCGAACGGACCGCGTCGAATCTGCCGCCGCCGCGGAGGGCGGGCACGGGATGCTCTTCGCCCCCGTTTATCAGGTCAGGGCGTGGCCGTACGAAGCGGCCAGCGTCTCCAGGCCGGGGTCGCCGAACTGGGCGCGCAACGCTTGGAATGCCTCCACCTTGTCCTGGCCGAAACGGCTTACGTATGTGGAATAGGTTTCTGCGGTAACGAACTTCGGTGGCGTGGTCTTACTGTGGAATTTATCTGCGTACATCACCAGCCGCTCTTCCGGCGTGACGGCAACGTAGTCGGCGGGCGGGAGAGGCAGACCTTGGGCGAGCACATCCTCCTTGCTCAGCCCGACTCCGGTGTGACACGAGCAGAACCGGCACAATTCCTCGGGCAACCCCTCGGCTTGAAGGATTTCGTGTCCCAGCAGCCCGTGGCGTACATAGTTCCGCCCGTCGATGCGTCCCTCTGCGTCGTACAGGCGGTACACCCCGATGTCGTGGAGTAGGCATCCCGCTCTCACCAACTCGGCATCTACGCCCCAACCCGAGAGGGAGATGATGCTCTCAGCCACCTTCCAGACGATTTCGCAGTGCGTGAAGACGAGATCGAATGCTTCTTCATGAGGAGAGTACTTCTGGTGCATCGCGCGGATTTCGTCCACCGAAGGGATATCCATCCCGGTAGCATAGCCAACCCGGCTGCGCATGCAGGCGATGTCACCTGTCCTGGCGTCTGCGTGCTGACGTGTCGCAGCTGGTGGGGGCGATGGCCGACTCCGCCGGAGGCCGACGGAAGAGGGGTGGCGGTCCTGTCCGACCATTAGCCCGGAGACGTGGTTCCACGAGGCAGAAACATGCCTTGACTACCCTCCGTCCAGCATCATAGCTCCAGGGAATTGGGCCATGTTCACGATCCTTTGGATACTTCCTGAAGGGAATTGATGAGGCATCCCGTCAAGAGGTCGTCTCGTTTGGTGCTGGAGAGAGCTCTTGTGGCTTTATCGACGACGCACGACAGCAGTTGTTCACGACCGCAGAAGGCACTTGC
Source organism: Streptomyces sp. NPDC006197 (assembly GCF_040613865.1). NCBI lineage: Bacteria > Bacillati > Actinomycetota > Actinomycetes > Kitasatosporales > Streptomycetaceae > Streptomyces > Streptomyces sp. NPDC006197. Next base: position 10,799 of record NZ_JBEXSZ010000189.1, read on the forward strand.
CGCGTCCGGATCTCGATGTCGGCGAGAACGGGTCCTGGCTCAAATTCCGTGGTGTCGATCCGAATCTTGAGGCCGGGGGCGGCGAACGCCGGGAGCCGTCAGGTCAGAGGCTTGGCCCGAGACAGACACAAGGCCGGTCGACGTACCTCCACAGAAGTTGAGCCAGACCCCAAACTCGTGAACAGAGCCACGGGGATCAACCCGCCGGTCGTGACGATGGACGTCCGGCCCGCGGAGGTGGTGAAATTGGCGTCGAACGCTCTGCTTGCCACGAGGATCGGCTTCGCGAACGAGATCGCGAAGCCGTGCGAGGACACCGGGGTGGACGCGATGGAGGCCCTGGGCGCAGTCGGGCTCGATCGCCGGCTCGGTCCCCCTTTCCTGTGCCCGGGGATCGGGTGGGGCGGCCCGTGCTTCCCGAAGGACTCCGAGGCTCTGCGACAGCTCGCGAGCAACACCGGCTTCCACCCGATGCCGCTGTCGGCGGTGATCGACATGAACGACATCCAGAAGCGGCGGGCGATCCAGAAGCTGAAGGACGTCCTGGGTGATCAGGCCGGCCGGGATGTCATCCTGCTGGGGATGGCGTTCAAGCCGGGCACGGACGACATGCGCGAAGCGCCGTCTACGCTCCTCGCGTCGCGGCTCCTCGTCGAGGGCGGGGTGCCGGGAGCCGCTGGCCATGCCCTATGAGGCGGAGCCGTGGATGTCGGCGGCCCGGTACGCGAGCCCGGAGGAGGCGCTGAACGGTGCGGACGCAGCGGTCGTGGTCACGGAGTGGGCGCAGCCGAAGGACGTCGACCGGGCGCGGGTGGCCGACGGTGTCACCGGCCAGGCGGGCGATGGTGTCGGTGTTGCAAGTCCGCGGAAGGTCTGACCGACCGGCAGACCGCGCGCGGTCCGCTCGCGTCTGGACTGGAAGTGCGCCTTGTCGTGGGAGCTGACCGACACCGGGTTCGACTTCTCGGTGCTCAGCGAGTTCCGTGCCCGGCTGGACGAGGCAGATGCGGGCCAGACGGTGTTCGACGCGATGCTGCGGGCGGCATCGGAGGCCGCCTGTCACGGTCGGTGGCCGGCACGCTGCCGGTGACCAGCTGGGCGGCCGGTGACCAGCGGGGTGGCCGGTGACCAGCGGGGCGGCCGGTGACCAGCGGGTCGGCCGACGGCCGTGCACGCGCAGCGCGTGTCAGGGCCTGGTGAACGGGGCCGGGGCGGGACTCCCCCGTGTGTCAGGATGCAGTGATGGACGACCTCACAAGCGCCTGGTTACGCGTCGAGACCTGGCTCCGCGAGCACCAGTGCACAACCGTCCTCGACCGGTTGCATCCGCCCGCCTCCGCGGAGGACGTCCGTTCCCTCCAGGCCGTCATCCCGTACCCGCTCCACCCGCACCTCGTGCAGTGGCTCGGAATCCACGGCGGCGCCCCCGTTCCCGACGCCCCCATCTGGCCGAGCGGCCACGTCCCGTACGACCTCGACATGATCGGGGGCGGCCCGGAGTACATGGAGGAGATGCTCGAGGAGTTCATCGAACAGCGTGACGAGGATCCCGAGCACTGGGTCCTGGACCCATGGGCGGACCCGCTGTGGCTCCCCGTCGCCAGTACGAACACCGGAGTGACCCTCCTCATCGACCACCGGCCCGGCGCCGTCTACGGCAACATCATCGAGATCGACCACGGGGCCGCCGAGGTCACTGCGGTCCGCTGGAAGGACCTGACGGAGATGATCGGCCTGATGGCCGAATCCCTGGAGTCCGGATCCCCCCTGCCGTACTCGGGCACGTACGTGCGCGTTCCCCGGCTGGACGAGGACCCGCCCCGCCACCTCTCATGGAAGCTGGAGGAGATCCGGGGCCAGGTCGTGTCTCTCGTCTCCGCGACCAGACGATGATGGCCGCCGGCACGGCTGCGGAGCGTTAGGCGATCGCGAGTTCGTCGTAACGGGTGGCCAGACCCCGCCACTGCTTGAGCAGGCTGAATGATCGTTCCACGACGTTCCTGCGCTTGTAGGTCTCGGTGTCCGGAGTCCGGGGGCGTCCACCGCTGCGGGCTTTCCTTTCGCGGTTGGCCTGCTGATCGGCTCGCTCGGGAATCACCGTACGGATGCCACGGACCGCGAGATCTGCGCGGACCTGCTTGGAGGAGTACGCCTTGTCTGCGAGCAGCGCGTCTGGTGCGGTGCGCGGCCTGCCAGGGCCAAGTCGCGGGACTCGGATGTCGCCCAGCAACAGAGGGAGGACCTGCGCGTCGTGGACTTGGCCAGGAGTGACTACGACGGCCAGCGGAAGCCGTTGCCGTCTACGGCATGATGAATCTTGGTCGTCAGACCGCCACTCGATCGACCTATGGCGTGGCCGGCCGGCTCGTCCCCGGTGGCAGGAGTTTCGCTTCTGCTCCGGCAGGTGACGGCTCTGGTGTCCTTCTCCGGCCGAGCCGTGTTCGTGGCGTGCTGGTGGGCCCGGTTGGTCGGCGAACGGGCGCCCTGCGGGGAGGCAGGGCGCCAGGCGGACCCGTTGCTCGTCGGCCAGCAGGCGCGTGCGCCCGCTCGTGGTCACCGCGGCTGGTAGGCGGTGGTCAGCACGGAGACAGTGACCTGATCGGGCAGGACGTCGCCGTCATTCAGGTCTGCACGCCTCACGTGGCGTGCACTCGCCGTCATCGCAACCAGGTCCAGGACATCCAACCTGGCCAGAGTCGCGGATTACTCCACCTGTTCGGTGACGACGGTCTCGAAGAAGGGGTTGAGCGCCCGATGCAGGCGCTGTTCCTTGGCCGGGTCGATCGTGACCATCGCAGGCAACCGCCCGCTCAGCATCGAGTACGCCGGCCAGGTAGTAGCCCGTGCCGCACCCCGCGTCCACCACCGTGCCCTGCTCAGACACGGCGTCGGCCGCCAGGCGGGCCCCGACTTCGCGGATGGGCGCGTAGGCGCCGGTAGACAGGAACCGGCCCCGGGCCTGGACCATGCCTGCGTCGTCACCGCTGGTGGCGCAGGTGCCCGTCAGCAGGCTGGCATAGCCGTGGCGGGCAATGTCGAAGGTATGGCTCACCGGGCAACGCAGTGCATCGTGGTCGGGGTGCAGGCGGCGCGTACGGCACGTCGGGCAGCGCAGCAGGTCGAGGGACAGATCGAGGGCAGGGGGGAGCGACACGGGCACGAGACACTCCTGGCAAGGGGGTGAAGGGGAGGGATCGCGCCTGCGCGATCAGAGCGTCATCACTGTCTCGGGAAGGAACGGGCAGCAAAGGGACGTGATTCACGTAGCAGGCACACCAAGGAGGGCGACGCCGGCCGGCATCGCCCTCAGCGCCTTCCGATCACAGGAAGCAGCAGTACGGGGGCTCATGAATGCCGCCTCATAAGTCTACGAGCACGGCGAAACCCTTCATGTCTCTGTGCCCAGGAGCTGGGATACACGACCTAGGGGGTGTCTTTCCGATCATCGGATCGTTGGTCTGATGGTGAGGGATGGGGAGATTTCTGACGCCGCATGGGCGGTGATCGCACCACTGCTGC
>NZ_JBEXSZ010000190.1:0-14063 GCF_040613865.1 Streptomyces sp. NPDC006197
GGGGCGTCGCCGTTCTCGTACTCCTGGGATCAGGCGCTCTTGAGCTCCTGCCGCTGCCGGCCGAGGCCCTCGACCTCCAGCTCGACCACGTCGCCGGGACGCAGGTACGGCTTGGGCTCCGGCTGGCCCATGGCGACGCCCGCGGGCGTGCCGGTGTTGATGACGTCGCCCGGGTACAGGGTCATGAACCGGCTGACGTACCGGACGACCTCCGCGACCGGGAAGATCTGGTCCGAGGTGTGCCCGTCCTGCTTGAGCTCGCCGTTGACCCACAGTTTCAGGCCGAGGTTCTGCGGGTCCGGCACCTCGTCGGCGGTGACGAGCCAGGGGCCGAGCGGGTTGAAGGTCTCGCAGTTCTTGCCCTTGTCCCAGGTGCCGCCGCGCTCGATCTGGAACTCGCGCTCGGAGACGTCGTGCGCGACGGCGTATCCGGCGACGTGCGCGAGGGCCTCCTCGTCGGTCTCCAGGTAGCGGGCGGTGCGGCCGATCACGATCGCGAGCTCCACCTCCCAGTCGGTCTTCACCGAGCCGCGCGGTACGAGCACGGTGTCGTCCGGTCCGACGACGGTGTCGGCGGCTTTGAGGAAGACGACGGGCTCGGCGGGGGTGGCCTGGCCGGTCTCGGTGGCGTGCCCGTGGTAGTTCAGCCCGATGCACACGACCTTGCCGATGCGGCCGACCGGCGGTCCGACGCGCAGCCCGGTGGCGTCGAGCGCGGGCAGCACGCCGGCGCCGGCGGCGCCCCGGATGCGGTCGAGGGCGGAGGCGTCGGCGAGCAGACCGCCGTCGATGTCGTCGACGAGGGCGGACAGATCGCGGAGGGTCCCGTCCTGGTCGAGCAGGGCGGGACGCTCGGCTCCCGGCGGGCCGACGCGCAGCAGCTTCATGGTCTTCTCCTTGTGGTCGAGGTGGGCCCGGAAAGGCCCAGAGGGTGCCCCGGCCGATGGAGTGCGGCCATCGGAGGATTGGTCGATCCTCCAAGACGACGGGTCACTCTGCAAGACCCCGTTCACACACTGGACCCTTACGCGGGAGTAACCAGGGCGGCCTGCGGCATGTCCCGGTAGAGGAAGGCCCGCTCGACGGCGGTCCAGGTGGTGCTGGTGACGATGTAGAGCGCGGCGGCCAGCGGCACGACGGCGACCGAGATCAGGGTCGCGAAGGAGAGCAGCGGCAGGTACCGGGCCATGCCCGCGGCCAACCCGGCGCCCGGCTGTCCGGGCTCCACCGCGACCGGCGCGGGCTGCCGCCTGGCCCGGAGGTAGTTGTACGTGGCGACGGCGGCGACGATCGCGAAGAGCACGAGGTAGACCAGGCCGGCCGGGCCGAGGACGCCGCCGTGGGCGAGGGCGTCGGCGTAGCGGTCGCCGAGCGGGGCGGCGAAGAGGCTGTGTCCGGCCATCCTCCCGCTGGAGAAGAGGTGGTACATCAGGAAGAACGCGGGCGCCTGGAGCAGGCTCGGCAGACAGCCCGCGTACGGCGAGACCTTCTCCTTGGCGTGCAGCTCCATGACCGCCTTCTGCAGCCGCTCGGGGTTCTTGGCGTGCTTCTTGCGGAGGGCGGCGAGCTGCGGGGCGAGCCGGGTGCGGGCCTTCTGCCCGCGGGCGGCGGCCCGGGAGAGCGGGTGGACCGCGAGCCGTACGAGCAGGGTGAAGAGGACGATCGCGGCGGCCGTGGCGGTGGTGGCGAAGAGCGGCTGGAGCAGGTCGGCGAGCCGCTCGACCAGGGAAGCGAAGACGTTCAAGGGAGCCCTCCGTGGGGTCTCGTCGTGCCGGGGCGTGGGAATTCGGCATGACGGGTCCGCGAGAGGTGCTTGTCGTACGGGTACGGGCTCCCTACGCGGCCGTCGGGAGGGGACGGCCGGGAGCGCGGGGTCTGCGACGGCCGGCGGCGTCGGGGTCCCGCTGGGGCAGGAAGGCGGTGCGCCGCTCGCGGTCGCGGATGGCGGTGCGCACGGCGGTGGGCGGTACGGCGGGGGCCGTACGGGCGCCGAGGAGGGCGAGGACGACGCCGGTCGCGGCGAGGGCGACGGCGGTGGAGAGGCTCGCGCCGTCGGAGAGGAGCAGGTCGGCGAGGGCGAGCAGGAAGAACAGCGGCGCGACGACGCGCAGAACCAGGTCCCTGATGGTCATCCCGTCACCTCCTCCTCTCGGCCGTCCGACGGTGAGGACGCACAGGAGGCCACGGAAGTTCCCGCACGGAAGAACATCCCTCGGAAGTTCACGGTTCCAGGGGAACGAGGAGGCGGCGGGGCCGGAGGAGGGCGCGGCTGACGGGATCGGCGGGGTCGGGGTCGAGCCCGGCGCCGGGCCGCATCTCGACGTCGGCGAGCGGTACGGGGAGGCGGCAGGAGGGGCATTCGCCGTACGGGCCGAGTTCGGTGCCGCAGTCGGCGTGGTGGAAGTGGCGCAGCGGTACGGCTCCGGGGACCTCGGCCCGGCCCCAGGCGCCGAGCGAGCGCAGGACGGGCCAGAGGGCGAGGCCGCGTTCGGTGAGCACGTACTCGTCGCGCGGGGGCGACTCCTGGTAGCGCCGCCGGTCGAGGACGCCGGCCTCGACGAGGGCCTGGAGGCGGGCGGCGAGGACGGCGCGGGGGATGCCGAGGTGGACGAGGAAGTCGTTGTAGCGGCGGACGCCGTAGAAGGCGTCGCGGACGACGAGCAGGGTCCAGCGTTCGCCGATGACCTCCAGGGCGCGGGCGATGGAGCACTGCTGCCGGGCGTAGTCCTTGCCGAGAGCCATGGGTCCATCGTACGCACAGCGGGTTCGGTGAACGAACCTTGCTGCTACCTTAAGGTTCATTCACCGAACTGACAGGTGGAGGACCCCGCCATGCCCCCGCTCACCGTCAAGGCCCCGCCCGGGTCCCGCACCCGCGCCGACCGCCCCCGGGCCACCCTCGCCGTCACGGCCGCGGCCACCGCGGTCGCCCTGATGAACTACACGGCGCCCATGCTGACCCTCCCCGACACGGCCGCCGCCTTCGGGACGCCGGCCTCGGCGCGGGCCTGGCTGCTCAACGGCACCCCGCTCGGCCTCGCCGTCCTCCTCCTGGTGGCCGGCAGCCTCGCGGACGCGCACGGACGGCGCCGGATCTTCCTCCTGGGCACTCTCACGCTCGGCCTCACCACGGCGCTCGGCGCGTTCACCGGCTCGACGCTCGCCTTCACCCTGGCCCGGATCGCCCAGGGCGCGGCGAGCGCGGCCGTCCTGGCGGGCAGCCTGGGCCTCCTCGCCCACGCGTACCCGACGGGCCGGGACCGGATCAGGGCCACCGGGATCTGGGGCGCCTCGGTGAGCGCCGGCATCGCCCTGGGCCCGCTCCTCGCGGGCGCACTGAGCCTGGCCGACTGGCGGCTGGCGTACGGGACGCTGGGCGCGGCGGCGCTGCTGATCGCGGCGACGGGAACACGGACACTGGCCCCCGACGCACGGAAGGACACCGGGGCGACACGCCCCGACATCGCGGGCGCGACCACCCTCGGCCTGGCCCTGGCGGCCCTGCTCACCGCGCTCACGCTGGGCCGCGACGGCTGGCTGCGGACCCCGGTGGCCCTGCTCCTCCTGGCCTCGGCCGCCCTGACGGCGCTGTTCACGGCGGTCGAGCACCGGAGCCGGGCGCCCATGGTGGACCTGGCGCTGCTGCGGCGGCCCGCGTTCCTGGCGTCGACGCTGGGGGCGCTGTTCACGGGCCTGGCGGTGATCGGCCTGTTCAGCGTGGTGCCGGCGCTGCTGCAGGGCGGGGCGGGGATGACACCGCTGGGCTCGGCGTGGCTCTTCCTCCTCTGGTCGGGCACGGCGTTCGCGGCGGCACTGCAGGCGCGCCGACTGGCGGGCCGGCTCTCCGCCACGTACCAACTGGCCCTGGGCTTCGCCCTGTCGGCGGCGGGGATCCTCGCCCTCCTCGGCGGCCTTGAGGGCCCCTGGCCGCGACTCGTTCCCGGTCTCCTGTCGGCGGGCGCGGGCAGCGGCCTCCTGAACGCGGCGCTGCCCCGGCTCGCGGTCGACTCGGTGCCGCCGGAGCGGGCGGCGATGGGCTCGGGCGCCAACAACACCGCCCGCTACATCGGCTCCTCGGCCGGGGTGGCCCTGACGCTGGCGCTGGTGACGAGGAACCCGGACACGGCACTCCTGGTCTCGGCGGTCCTGGCACTCACGGGCGCGGTGCTCACGCTCGCGCTGGGCCGACTCACCCGGCCGACACCAGCTTCGCCCAGACGACGAGCCGGTAGGCGCTGCTGAACTCGGGGGTGCAGGTGGTGAGCGTGAGATAGGCCCCTGGCTCCGCGTACCCGTACGAAGGCCTGACGATCGACCGGGGAACGTCCCGGATGACCCCGACGTCACGGGGAGCGGTCGACGCCAACACGAGATCAACACGGTAGACATAGGTACGCGCACGCGTACGCACGAGAATCCGGTCCCCTCCCTCCAGCCGGTTGATGTACCGGAAGGGCTCACCGTGGGTGTTCCGGTGCCCGGCGAGAGCGAAGTTCCCGACGCGCCCGGGCCCGGCGGTGCCGGGATAGTGCCCGACGTACCCCTTGTCGAGGACGGACCGCTTGGAGACGCCTTCGGCGACGGGGACGGTGAGCCCGAGCCGGGGGATGCGGAGGACGGCGAAGGCGTCGGAGGAGCCGGGGGAGGCGGTACGGGACGGCCCCGCGGTGCTTGAGGCCACGGAAGGCTCAGAAGGCACGGGAACCGGGGACTCGCCGGCCCCTCCCACGGACCCCCCGGGGGCGTCACCGGGAACACCGCTCTCACTCCGGACGGGGGGAGGGGTGCCCCACTCCCGCTCCAGGACGCGCACCTGGTCGAGGGCCTCGGCGCGGGCCTCCCGATTGGTCCACCAGAGCTGATGGACGACGAGAAGCAGGAGGAGAACCCCGCAGGTGACGACGGTCTCGGCGCCCAGCCACAGCGCGCGTGCGCCCGTACGAGATCGTCCTCCCCTCTGGACGACGACCGGCACCCGCTCCCGTTGCGTGACGCGCACGCGGGGCACGATAAGCGCTGGGGTGCCAACTCTCCAGGCCCGTACAGCAGTACGGTGGAGGGCATGCGCCCAGACACGCCTGCCGCCCACCTCACCGAAGCCGAACGTCTGCTGCGCACGGCAGCGCAGTACCCGGGAGACCGGGAGCCCCTGTACCTCCGGGCCGCGGCCCACCGCGAACTGGCGGGAGACCGCCCGGGCGCGACGGCCCTGTACGACGAGCTCCTCGGCGGGGAGCCGGCGAACCCGCACCTGATCAGGGCGCTGAAGGCGGCGAACCTGTGGGAGTACGGCCACGAGGCCGAGGCCCGCGCGATCATCGAGGGCCTCCGGCGGACGAAGCCGTCGGACGCGGCGGCGTGGGAGACCACAGCGGAGACGCTGGAGGCGCACGACGAACTGGAAGCGGCGGAGTCGACCCTCACGGAGGCGACGAAGCTCCTGATCACACCCCCCTGGGACGACCTCCCCCACGCCACCCGCTCCCTGATCACCACCCGGCACCGGATCCGCCGGATGCTGGCCCTGACGCACGACGAGTGGGACGACCTGGCGGACCGGCTGCACACGGGCACGGTCGGGCTGGACGAACTCCACGACCCGAAGCGCCTGTGGTCGCTCGGCTCCTCGGACCCGGCGGAGCTCCAGGCGGAGATCGCCCGCCTCCGCTCGGAACTGGGCACGTACCGCACGGCCCTCTCCCGCCCCTTCCCGGTCGCGGTCCTCCACTGGCCGGAAGCGGAACTGGACGAGCTCCTGGCGGCCTACCCGGAGCTGGAGGCCGAGTACCCCACGTACCGCGCCCACCTGACGGACATCGAGGCCTCCCTCCGCGAACTGTCCCAGGCGGGCACCCCGAACCTCGGCATCGTCCGCGCCACGGTCCCCTCCTACGAAGCCTTCGCCGCCTCGGAATCCACCCACCCCTCGAACGCCGACCTCCTCCCCCAGTACGCCACCACCCTGGCAGCCCGAGGCCGAGCAACAGCTTGGCCACCGGCCCGGGGGGCGGGGTGCTGGTGCGGGTCGGGGCGGGCTTATGGGGAGTGCCACGGGGCGGAGTGACGCACCGGACCTCCGGCAGAATGCAGATGTGACCGAAGCCGTTCCGTCCTCCCCCGCCGTCTCGGCCCGCATGAGCAGGCAGGTCAGCAAGGACACCGCCGCCGAGCTCGCGGTCCGTCGCCTGCTCCATGCGGCCGGCCTGCGCTACCGCGTCGAGTTCCCCGTGCCGGGCATGGCTCGGCGGCGGATCGACGTCGCCTTCACCTCTGTCAAGGTGGCCGTGCTGATCGACGGCTGCTTCTGGCACGGCTGCCCCGAGCACGCCACGCAGCCAAAGGCGAATGCCGAGTGGTGGCGGCAGAAACTCGACCGCAACATGGCGCGGGACAGGGAGACGACCGAACACCTGGAGGCCCAAGGATGGGTGGTTCTGCGTTTCTGGGAGCACATGCCGGCAGACGAGGTCGCCACGACCGTACGAGCGACGGTGGATCGGGAGCGCCTGAAGCGCATCGCCCCGAAACACGGCTTCCGAAGGGACGGGCAGGTGACGGATGAATGATCGACTTCGCTTCGTCGACCTGTGTTCCGGCGCCGGCGGGTTGGCGTCGGGGCTGGAGAGCGCGGGCTTCTCGCCCGTGCTTCTCCTCGACGACAAGCCTCAGGCGTGCGAGACCCTGCTCGCCAACAGGCCACAGTGGAACGTGGTGCGTGGGGACCTGATCGAATTCCTTCCGGACGAGCACCCGGAGACCTTCGACGTCGATCTTCTGTCGGCCGGGCTCCCGCGCGTGAAGGCCTCGGCAGCCGTGGGTCGTACCGACAGCGATCAGGAACTGCGGCTGCTCACCGCCACGATCTATCTCGTCCACTCGATCCAGCCGCGCGCCCTGCTGTTGGAGAACCTGCCCGCTCTCGTCGACTCCCCGACGTACGCCGGCATTCGCGATTTCGTCCGGGACGAACTCACCCATCTCGGTTATCGACTGTGCTGGTTCGTGCTCAACGCGGCGGACTTCGGGGTGCCGCAGGAGCGTCGGCAGGGCGTTCTCGTGGCGCTCAAGGAACCGTGGTTCGATGCCTTCGCGCCGCCCGAGCCGACGGTGGACGAGCCCGTCCCGGTGGGTCGGGTCCTGCTCCCTTCCATGAGGGCCCGGGGCTGGGGCGAGGCCGAGGTCTGGGCGGCCCAGGCGTCGACCGTGGCTCCGACGCTGGTGGGGGGATCGGAGAATCGCGGCGGTGCGGACCTCGGCCCGTCCGGTACGAAGCGGGCCTGGGCGCGCATGGGGGTGAACGCCGGCTCGTTGGCGGACGAGGTGCCTGGGCCGGAGTACGTGTGGCCGCGCTCGGCCGACCCCGCGCAGATGGTGAAGATCACAGTGGATCAGGCGGCCCTCCTGCAGTCGTTCCCCCCGGAGTGGCGAATCACAGGCCGCAAGACATCCCGGTACCGGCAGATCGGTCACGCCACGCCCCCGCCGGTGGGCAGGGCGCTGGGTGCGGCCATCGCGACCGCTCTGCGTTCTGTCCACAGGGCGTGACCGAGGCGTACTGGGCACCCCTGCCCGCCGGCTAGACTTCGGGCCCATGAGTCACGTCGAAATGCAACACTCCTCACCGGCGAAGTTCCGCATTCTGGATCTCTTCGCAGGTCCCGGTGGGCTCGATGTGGCTGCGCATGTCCTCGGGTACGAGGTGACGGGCATCGAGTGGGACGCCGGAGCGTGTGCGACCCGGGCCAAGGCGGGGATGGACACCTTCAAGGGCGATGTCCGTCGGTACCGTGCCGCCTTCTTCCCTCATGCCCAGGTGCTGACCGGTGGACCGCCGTGCCAGACCTTCACCGTCGCCGGGCACGGCGCGGGTCGCAGGGCGCTGGACGACGTGCTCCGCTACATCGATCGCCTGCACACAGTCGTACGCGAAACCGCGGATGCCCCAGACCCGCTGCCGGCCTGGAGGCAGGTCTTCCGCACCTGGCGGCAGATCCACGAGGAACTCCGGCGCAAGGAGGTCGAGGCCAGGGCGATCAAGGCCGAGAAGCGCGCGGTGGAACAGTCCAGGACCGAGAAGCGCAAGGCCATGCGAAAAAGACTCGAGGAACTGGGGAGCCCGTCGGAGGAGGCGAAGCAACTCCTGAAGGAGCTCAAGACGCCTCAGGCCCTCGAATTCCAGGATGCCGAGCTCACTCGTCTGCTCAAGGAATTCGGCGATCTCGACGGGGCGCTCGAAAAGCTGAAGGTCAGGCTCGAGGAGCTGGGCGACGAGCGGACCGGACTCGTCCTGCAGCCCCTCTGGTGGGTCATCGAGCGGAGCAGGCGACCTGGCTCGACGCCCTACGAGGCCGTCATCCTGGAACAGGTGCCGGCGGTGATGCGGGTGTGGGAGGAGTACGCAGCAGTGCTCGACACCCTCACATACCGGACCGCGACGCAGTTCATGCATACCGAGGCCTTCGGCGTCCCCCAGACCCGACGGCGCGCGGTGCTGATGGCCCGGTTCGAACCGGGCCGCCGTGACCCTCTTCCGCAGGTGGAGGAGACTCACGAGCTGTACCACCGAGGTTCCTCCCGCCCCGGGCCGGTGAAGGCGGACAAGGCCGACACGCTGCCTCTGGAGAACGCCGAGAACGAGAACGACCGCCCCCGGAGGAAGCCCGAGAAGTGGGTCTCCATGGAGACCGCGCTACGTGTCGCCAGGAAGACCGCGCTGGAGAACGCCCAGCACTTCTCGGGCGAGGTGCCGGTGCGCAGCCGTCCCCCGTTCACCGTCGTCTCCAACTACGGAACCGGCGGCGTGCCGGAGGCCCGTGGTCGGCGTGACCACGACGCCCCCTCCGCCACGATCACCGGAAAGGTGTCGCGGAACCGTGTGGTCCACAAGGGCACCGACACGGATCTCCCCGACAAGCTCGACCGCTTCAACCATGCCGAGGCCGGAGTGTTGCAGACATTCCCCGCCGCATACCCGTGGGACGGCAACGACGTGTCGCAACAGATCGGCAATGCCGTGCCCCCCAGGCTCGCCCTGAACGTGCTGCGACATGTGCTCGAACCCGACCTGGACGAGCGCGAGGTGGAGATCAGGCTGGACGAGAGCGTCGAGAAGCTGGTGGCTTGGAAGCCGGAGAAGAGGGTGAAGCCCCTCAATCACCGCGGTCTGAAGGGTCACCCGCTCACCGGCAGGTGACCCTCCCGCTCAGCCTTGCGCGGTCCGTCCTCTGACCGGAGCCGTCTCGAAGAGATCGGCGAAGAAGTCGGTGAGTGCGGCCACCGACTTCTCCGGGACGGGTTCCTCGTCGGGCCCGGCCGGCAGGGAGTGCCGTGGTACCGAGGGCGCCGTCTCAGCCCCTGCGACCCAGCGACGCAACGCCTCGGGGTCGCGCGGCTCGTCCGGGGCCAACACGTCGTAGACAAGGGTCGCTCCGGCGGCGTTGATCGCCGTCATGAGGCCTTCGATCTCACGGCCGGTGGTGGCGACCCCCCGCCCCAGGACACGGACCAGAGCCTGGGCTGTGGGCCGGTGGTCGATGAGGTCCCGCCGCAGAGCGGAGTGGATCAGGTCCTGGTTGGCACAGGCAGCCTCGACCGGCGAGTAGTCGCTCCCGTTGCGGAACATCTCTGCCGCCCACCACAGTCGCGAGAAGCACTGCCGATCGAGCGCGCCCTTGAAGCGTTCCGGATTGATCTTCGACCTGCTCGGGGAGATGTGCCGCCACGCCACGTAGTCCGGGGCGACGGCCAAGGCGAGATGGGTCCACAGCCTTCTGTCCGCCGCCTCCCGCCGCGTGAGGCGGATGGTCGCGTGGAGGCGGGGCGCCAACCAGGCATCGGCCTGGGTCCTGTTGTCACGGAACCCGTGCCGCGCGTCCTCCACGAGTTCCCTGAGCTGTTCGACCTCCCAGCGGGGATCGTCCTCCGGCAGCGGCTCGACGACCTTCGCGAGGTCCACTCCCCCGTGGCCCTCGGCCCCGTTGAGCAGGTCCTCCGTGAGGAAGGGGTCCGCCGCCGCCCCGGACAGCAGGCCGAGCCGGGGAGGGAGGTGGTGCGGTTTCTCGATCATGCCTTGTCCCCTCGGTTCAGCTGCTGAAGCCCGCGCAGGGCGTTGGTGAGCGCCTTGCTCGCGCCGGCGCGCCGCACGGCCGCGTAGTGGATGCGGGTCTGGAGCTCCACCCACCCCGCGTCGCCGGTACGCCGCCGGTGGACCCGGCGGAGTGCCTCCTCCACGTGGACGCCCGGAACGACGTCGGGCAGCATCTCCCGCAGCACCTCGCCCTGCCAGTCGGTGGGAAAGACCGGCGAGCCGTCGGGTTCCACCTCCAGATCGCCCACGGCACTGTGGAACACCGCGGTCCAGACGTCGGTGGCCATCTGGGCGACGAGCATCTCGTGGACCTTGCTCTCGAGACCCCCGCTCTCGGCTCCCAGCAGGTCGGAGAAGCCCTCGATGTCTCCGTTGATCAGGACCGTGGGCAGCCGTCCCGAGGCATCCACGATCCAGGGCGCGTCCGAGTAGGGGCGCAGCCACTCCCGGGAACTCTTCGAGAAACTGACCTGCTTCACATCGAGACGCAGGCCGCCGAGCGGTTCCTCCGCGGCGACGTCGACGGTCCAGTCCTCGTCGGTCTCCGCGATCGACCTGCCCGGCACACCGTCGACCGTGGCGACGGCCAGAGCCGCGAGCGTGGCGCGGCCGACGTGGTCGTCGCGGAGCACCTCGACGGCCCCCGACCACTCCTTGCTCCCGGGGGCGTCCTGCCGGAGGTCGACGGCGGTGCGCACGTTCGTCTCACCGTCGGTGAGGACGGCCAGGACACGCAGCTCGGTCCACGGGGCGTCATCGGAGTCGACACCCGGCGGCAGGGTGGCGGACAGGCCGATCCTGGCCGACTCCCAGTCCGCGTGCTGCGCCACGCCCAGAGCGACGGTCCGCTGCTGGTTGGAGTACGCCGAGGTGTCCAGATGGTCGCGGTTTCCGTCGGGCAGTCTGAGCGCGGCGGAGGTCACCCGCAGGGTGATCGGGCGGATGACTCGCTTGTACGGGTAGAACTTCATGGCTCACTCCCCCTTGCCGGCACGCAGTTCGAGCACGAGCCGTGTGAGCGCGGTACGGACCGGATGGCTGGTGACGTCGGTGCAGCCCTTGAACACGGCGCGCCTGGCGCCGGGCGAGAAGCGGAGCACACCGTCCTCGACCTCGCAGCCGTCCACGGCGACGAGCTCCGCCCAGTCGAGTCTGGGACGGCTGCCCGACCTCACGTCGAGCAGGACCGTCGGCGTCATGCTGGGGAGCTCATCGGCGCGGGGAAGCTTCACCTCTGCGGTGATCTGCCACTCTCCCGCCTCGCCGATCGAGGCCTCCAGAGCATCCAGCTCCGGCAGACCCGCCCCCGCTGCGCGCCGGGGTGTCGCGGCCTTCCGTGGGACGGTGAGCGCCTTTCGCAGCTTCGTGCCCCCTTCACCGGCGGAGCGTTTCGGCTTGGCGACCAGTTCCTTCACCGCCGCGTTGACCTCGGTGGTGAGCCTGCTGATGCGGTGGTGGGCGGTGTGCGACCAGCGCAGGGTCAGCTCCTCCGTCTGTCCCCAACGGTCGTGCTCGGGCGGCTCGGCCGCACGCAGAAAGTCTTCGGCCTCCTCGGCGAAGGGGACCGATTCCCCGGCAGCGTGTCCCGTGAGGAGAACGGCCTGGAAGGCATTGACACCGAGGGGCAGTCCCGCGACCCCGGACTTCTTGATGGTCATCCGGTTGCCGCGCAGCGAATGGACCTGGTTGGGGACGCCGTCCGCGTCCTCGGCGTCCGTGACCAGGAGCACGGCCTGGTGGGTGCCGAGCGTACCGCGACGCCCGCCTGCGAGAGGCAACTTGAACGGGACCGTCCGGAGGGCGACCTGACCGGCCTCCGTGAGCCGGTCCACGGTCGTTCCTTCGTAGAAGGCACGTAGGGCCCTGGTACGGGACGGTTGGGTGACGGTGGGGTCGACCTTCTCCTCCTCGATGACGACCTCGCCGTTGCGCAGGGTGCGTACCGAGGTCTCCAGGAGAGGGAGCCGGTTTCCGCCAGCGGTCATCGCGGCCCAGAAGTCCCGCCCCAATGCCTCGACCAACCGTCGGTGCATGGCTCGGACGTCCCGGGTCCCGTCGTCGTCGGCACCGTCCTCCTCGTCGGCGTCGAGGTCGACGGTGCTCTGGTCGAGGCTGGCCACGTCGTGGGCGCCGACGATGAGGAAGGAGGTGCCGGGTTCGTCGCTGTCGCGGGTGAGGTGGAGGCTCGCGACCGTCTCCTCGTCCGCCCACCAGGAGCGGGCCACCTGCGCACCCGGACTGTCCGGATCGGGGCGCCCCAGCCACGCGGGGCCCGCGTACGCCTGTCCGTCGACGGAGCGCCAGGGCAGCTCCAGTCGACCGATGACACGACGCTCGGTCCGGCCCTCGTGGGGGACGGAGAGCGTGGAGTTGATGAGGACCATGCCGAGCGCGCTGGTCGCCCAGAGGGTCGCCTTGCCGAGGCCGTAGGAACCGCCCGCACCGCGACCGGACTTGAGGCTCTCCAGCTGGCGACGGACGACGGCGGCGAACTTGCCGTCGTCGTAGTCGTCGCCGGTGAGGCCGGAGGCGTTGTAGTCGTCGATGCGGAGAAGGACGAGGCGTCCCTTCTCGAACATGTCGCGCACGCCGGCGTCCACCACGCGTCCGACCTTCTGGTGAGAGGCGGCCTGCGAGACGGACGAGTAGTGGGGGTGGAGGTCGTCCCAGAGGATCGCCTTGCGGAAGGCGTCCAGCATTCCGCCGGTGAGCTCGTGGATGGTGTACCGCACACGCACAGGGCGACCGTTTTCGGCCAGCCGCTCGTCCAGGCTGTTCTGGCACGTCTCCCGGGCGAGCACCTGGACGTCGGCGTCGAAGGCGAAGGCCGCGGCATTGCCCCCGTCCCGTCCGCCGTCGTGATAGCCGGGCCGGTGGTACCAGGTGACGGGAAGCCCGGCCTGGGTGTCGGTGGTGCGCGTGTGCACCGTCCCGAGGTCGGTCCCGAGGGCCTTGGCGATCTCCGCCATGACGGTCGGGCGCGGGACCGATCGCTTGGTGATCCACGCCGAGACCGCGGCCCGGGTCAGCCCCAACTCTTCGGCCAGCTCCGCCTGGGACTTGCCAGCGAGCCTGAGTTGACGGGCCAACCATGGCCCGAACTCCTCGCCTGTCTCCACGCGACCACCCCACTCCTGCCTGTGACTACGGACACGGGCAGGCTAATTTGACACAGAAGATCTTGTCAATCAGAACTTGACATCTTCAGCCGCCAGAGAGCCTTTACAGCGTCGACCGAATTGCATCTATTTTCTCCGCAATGCCCGTTTTGCAGTCAACTGTGCGACCGCTCGATACGGAATCCGCAATTCCATTGATGGAGAAATAGCGAACCGCCTGGCGCCCCGGGGAGGTTTCCCCTACATTCAAGGAGCCGGAAAAGGTGATCCCACCTGGAAAGCCTCCGACGGAAACGTGGGGAGAACTCCACCCTTTTCCACCCCACCCCTTCGTCGACGCACGCCCCAAAGGGCTCCACGAGAAGCCCTCACGAGGGTCGGCGTGACCAGAAAGAATTCCTCTGGTATTTTCCTCATTCTGCTCGGAGCGGCCGCCATGCACGGCTGTCCGGGCGGCGGTGCAGCGTATCGAAAAACACTTCGAATAAAGGGATGGTGATTCACCGTGGATGATTCTTCGGAGGTGGCTGATTCGTACGGATTCGCCCATTGTTCGGCCGCTTCGAGCGGTCGGGAGTTAAGCTCCGTCCAGCTGGCCTGGAGCATGGCGTCCACCGACGTGGAACGGAAGCAGGTCACCGACGACCACGGAACGACGAAAGAGGAGCTCAGGGAAGTCCACGGCCTCGACGTCGAACAGTACGGAACCGCCGACCACGGCGGCTGACACCGGCCTGTGCAGCACTGTGCGACGGGCCGGCCTTGTGCGGGTCCCGGCATCCGGTGCTGGGCGCGGACGGGGTGGAGCCCCGGACGCCGGAGGACCTGGACGGGTGGATCGCGGCCGAGGTGGCCGG
>NZ_JBEXSZ010000191.1:0-13973 GCF_040613865.1 Streptomyces sp. NPDC006197
CCGTCCCTCGCTGGCCGAGTTCCTCGACGCGGACGGGTGCGGGTGCGGGTGCGGGAGCGGGGGCGGGCTGGGGCGCGGGCGACGGCGGCGGCGGAGGAGCCGAGGGGTACGGCTCGGGCTCCGCCCGGTAGCCCTCGAAGGACGGCGAGAAGGTGCCGGAGCCGACGGTCAGGGAGCTGTGCGGCTCCTCCTGGGGGTGCGGAGCGGCCGCGGGGTCCTGACCGTGCTGCGGGACCGGTCCCAGCACCGGGGGCCGGGACCGGCGGGCCCGGGGCAGGACGAAGTGGTCGAAGCCGGGGAACGCCGGGGGAGCCGGGTGGGCGGCGGGCTGGGCGTACTCGCTCTGCCACTGCGCGCGGTAGTACTCCACCTGGTCCTCGCAGGAGGAACGGGCGTGGAAGATCGCGGTGTTGTCGCCCAGGTCCGGGTACCAGAGGTTGGGGCCGGGGAAGCGCACGGTCCGCATCCGCGGCTTGATCTCCTCGGCGCACCCCATGCAGCAGCCCTCCGGCACGAGGAGCGGGATGCCGCCGCTCTGCTCGGGGCGGCGGGGGCCGCCTTCCGGGCGGTACTCCCCGTGGTGGCAGGGCGGCAGTTCGCCGCAGGCCCGGCAGACGGCGTAGTGCTCGGGAAGGACCTGCCAGTCCTGGCTGGCGGGGGCGCACCAGTGCTTCGCCGCGGACCGGGGCAGGTTCTCGTCGCGCAGTACGAGGACCACCGGACGCCTGTAGAACTCGGCGCGCTCCGGGGCCGGTTTGACCGCCTGGTTCTCGGCCCGCCGCAGTTCGTTGGCGTGCCACCACAGTTCGACGTGGTCGCGCCATGCCTTCTCGTAGGATTCCGGCCAGTGGTTGCCCGGATAGCCGGTGATGTCCAGGACGCGCCACGCCTGCCGGTCGAGCACGACGATCGATCCGGCCTGCAGCCGCAGATGTGTTCCCTTGACGCCCTCGTCCGGCCAGTCATGGCGGCCGATGCGGGTGGGCTGGTCTGGGAGCCACCTGCGAATCTGCATGACACGCTCCTCGGCAACGAAACTTCGTAGTTTCAAGTGGGGCAGTAGGTGACATTCTGAACAATTTAGGCGTCGGGTTGGGGTTAGACACGCGCACAGCCCTGAGCGATTGAAGGCCGGAAACGCCTTCTGTGCCGGGTATTTCGCTTCCCCCGTCCGACGGACGTCCGCAGGCGCCCGCTCCTCCGGGGCGGCGGTCCCGTACCCGGCTGCCCGGCCCTCACGCCCACCCGTACGTGTGACGTCGCTTCCACAGGGCCTTCCCGTACGTATGCATCGCTCCGCGCCCCGGCCGCCCGTGGCTCCGGACGGGGGTTCCCGGTCCGGCGAGGTGGTAAAAGCGGTGCCGCCCGGCGGAGAGGGACATAGGGTCCGGAGATCCACGGAGACAGGGGTAGGGATGCGGATCGTGCTCGTCCAGGGAGACATCACCGCCGAGGCGGTCGACGCGGTGGTCAACGCCGCGAACTCCTCGCTGCTCGGCGGGGGCGGGGTCGACGGAGCCATCCACCGGAAGGGCGGCCCGGAGATCCTCGCCGCCTGCCGGGACCTGCGGAGCTCGCACTACGGCAAGGGGCTGCCGACCGGGCGGGCCGTCGCGACCACGGCCGGGCGACTGCCGGCCCGGCACGTGATCCACACGGTGGGGCCGGTGTGGTCGCGCGACGAGGACCGCTCGGAGCTGCTCGCCTCCTGCTACCGCGAAGCGCTGCGGGTGGCCGACGAGTTGGGTGACCGCACGGTCGCGTTCCCGGCCATCTCCACCGGCGTCTACGGCTGGCCGATGGACGACGGCGCCCGGATCGCCGTGGAGACCGTCCGGGCCGCCGCGACCGAGGTGGAGGAGGTCCGCTTCGTGCTCTTCGACGCGACCGCGTACGCCGCCTTCGAGGCCGCCCTCGCGCGCTAGCGGACTCACGGGAGGCCGACGCCGGCCACCCCTCCCGGAATCCTGGAACCAGAGCCGAACACATTCACTTGTCCAGCGAATGTGTTCGGCTTTTCTCTTCACGGCCCTTCGTGGAATTCCCCGGCACCGGCGTTCCGTACGACGGATTGACTGAAAAGCTGCCGGAACGCTTCGCCCCTTGGGACACAACGGCCGTGTCGGCCGACACGCCGTGCATGGAGCTCCCGTCCCCCGCTGAGCTGCGCCTTTCTCGCTGTGGGCGGGTTTATCGGCTTGTCCTCACGCTTGCGGGGGAATCGGCCGCTCCGGGGTGGTTCGCCGGGGATTCGGTGGGCAACTCTGGATTCGCGACGTCGAGCACGAAGACCGGGGCGGTCGGCCAACTGCCTTGGACATGGCCGTACTTCAGAGCAGTTCCGCAGAGAAGTTCCGCAGAGCAGTTCCGTGCAACAGCATCAGCTTTCAGTTCCCGGAGGAACAGACATGGCAAGCATCCGTACCGCCCGCATCCTCGCCGCTGCCGCCGCCCTCCCCCTCGCCGCCGCGCTCTTCGCCGGGGTGGCCCAGGCCGACAACGGCGGTTTCGCGGACGACGGATCAAACACGAGCGTCGCCACGATCATCGGCAGCGGAGTCGGCGGGCACAACCTCGGCAACTCGACCACGACGCAGCAGGTGGCGACCGGTTCCGGTGCCTCCAACCAGAACAACACCGCGAGCGTGAACGGCTCCGCCTTCACCCACATCGACCAGACCAACAACGTGGTCAACTTCCACCCGTGGTGGTGACCGGCATCGCCTGAGCCGGCCCGACGGGGGGCGTGACCGTGGTGTGAACGACGGCCCGCACATCGGTACTTCGGTACGGGTGTGCGGGCCGTCCCGCTTTCGCGCGCGGTTTCCGGGGCGGTGCGGGCGTCGCCGACCTTGACAGGCGCACGGAATCTGACGGACAGTCAGAAATCTCAGTCGTCCCACGGGAGGCCGTCGCCGTGCACCTCGCCCCGACCGAGCGGCAGCTGCGGCTGCGCGCCGAACTCCGCGCGTACTTCCGGGACGTGATGCCCGACGGGCCGCCGCCCGCCGGCGACTCCGACGCCCAGCGCCGACTGCTCCGCCGGATCGGCGCCGACGGACTGCTCGGCCTCGGCTGGCCCGAGGAGTACGGGGGGCGGGGCCGCGGGCCCGACGAGCAGTTCGTCTTCTTCGACGAGGCGTACCGCGCGGGCGCCCCCGTCTCGATGGTCACCCTCAACACCGTCGGCCCCACACTCATGGCGTACGGGACGGAGGAGCAGAAGGCCTTCTTCCTGCCCCGGATCCTGCGCGGCGAGACCGTCTTCGCCATCGGCTACAGCGAGCCCGAGGCCGGCACGGACCTCGCCTCCCTGCGCACCCGGGCCGTACGGGACGGGGACTCCTGGCGCGTCGACGGCCAGAAGATCTTCACTTCCAACGCCCAGAACGCCGACTGGATCTGGCTCGCCTGCCGCACCGATCCCGACGCGCCGCCGCACCGCGGGATCTCCATCGTCCTCGTCCCCACCGACTCCCCCGGTTTCTCCTGGACCCCGATCGAGACGGTGGGCGGTCTGACGACGACCGCCACGTACTACGACGGGATACGGGTCCCCGAGGGCAACCTCGTCGGGCCCGAGCACGGCGGCTGGGGCCTCATCACCAGCCAGCTCAACCACGAGCGGGTCGCGCTGGCGGCGATCGGCATGCAGGCGGAGGACTTCTTCGCGGCCGTCCTCGACCGGGCCCGCACCCCCGATCCGGTGACGGGCCGGCGTCGCATCGACGAGCCGTGGGTCCGGATCCGGGCCGCCGAAGCGCATGCCCGGCTGGCCGCGACACGCCTGCTGAACTGGCGCTTGGTGGGCGACGTGGGGGCCGGTCGGCTGGCCCCGGGGGACGCGAGCGGAGTGAAGTTCGCGGGCACCGAGTCGGCGGTGGAGGTGTACCGCATCTGCCAGGAGATCGCGGGGCCGCCGGGGACGGTGCGGGCGGGATCGCCGGGGGAGCTCGACGGCGGCGAGCTGGAGCGCATGAACCGGGCCGCGCAGATCAACACCTTCGGGGGCGGGGTGAGCGAGGTGCAGCGCGAGATCGTCGCGAGGATGCGGCTCGGGATGAAGGGGAGGGGGCGGCGATGAGCGCATCGGAACGGCCGGCGAGGAGCCGTACGAAGGCGCCGGACGCGCCGGACGCGCCGGATGCGCCAGACGCGGCGGGCGTACCGGATGCGCCGCACGCGTCAGACGCACCGGACGCACCAGACGCACCGGACGCACCGGACGCACCGGACGCACCGGACGCCTTGTACGAGCGGCTCGTGGCCTTCCAGGGGCTGGCCGCCGCCACCGCCGGGATCGGCAAGGACCCGGTCAACCTGCCCATGATCAGGCACTGGTGCGAGGCGATGGGGGACGCCCACCCCGCCTACCGGGGGCCGGACGCCGTCGCGCCCCCGACCATGCTCCAGGCGTGGACGATGGGCGGCCTCTCCGGGCACACGGACCGGTCCTCGGCGTACGAGGAGCTGTTCGCCCTCCTCGACGGCGCCGGATACACCTCGGTCGTCGCGACCGACTGCGAGCAGGAGTACCTGCGGCCGCTCCGCCCGGGCGACGAGATCGGCTTCGACACCGTCATCGAGTCCGTGTCGGAGCGCAAGACCACCAAGCTCGGCACCGGGTACTTCGTGACGACACGGACGGACGTCCGGGCGGGCGGCGAACTCGCGGGCACGCACCGCTTCCGCATCCTCAAGTACGCGCCCGCCGCCCGGCCGCCCCGGAAACCCCCGGCCCGGCGGCCCCGGCCCGTGATCAACAGGGACAACGCCGGCTTCTGGGAGGGCGTGGCCGAGCACCGGCTGCTGATCCAGCGCTGCGGCGGCTGCGCGGCCCTGCGCTTCCCCTGGCTGCCGGGGTGCGCCGACTGCGGCTCCCGGGAGTGGGACACGGTCGAGGCGAGCGGCTCCGGGACGGTCTTCTCGTACGTGGTGATGCACCACCCGCCCTTCCTGGCTTTCGACCCGCCGTACGCGGTCGGGCTGATCGAACTCGCCGAGGGCGTGCGGATGATCAGCAACGTGGTGGGGGTGCCGTACGACAAGGTGCGGATCGGGATGCCCGTACGCCTTGAGTTCCTGCGGGTCGACGAGGACCTGGAGCTCCCCGTCTTCCGTGCGGGAGGGGAGGACTGACATGGACTTCACCCCCACCGAGGAGCAGGAGGCCGCCCGGGAGCTGGCCGGGCGGATCTTCGCCGACCTCGCCACGCACGAGCGGCTCCGGGCCGCCGGGACCGGCACGGACGCCGAGCTCTGGAAGGCGCTCTGTGCGGCCGGGCTGCCCGGCGCCGTCGAGGAGACCGGTCTGCTCGGCCTGGTCCTGCTCCTGGAGGAGCAGGGACGCAGGACGGCGCAGGTGCCGTTCGCCGCGAGCTGTGTGTACGGGATCCTCGCCGTCGCCCGGCACGGTACGGAGGAGCAGTGCGCCCGGCTCCTGCCCGGTCTGCGCGACGGCACGACGGTGGTGACGGGCGCGTTCCCCGCGCCGGGCACGGTCACCGCGGGTCCGGAAGGACTCGGCGGCGCCGTGGGCTGGGTGCCGTGGCTCAGGGACGCCACCCATGTGCTCGTACCGGACGGGGACCGCGTCCTCTGGCTGGTCCGCACCGAGGACGCGGCCGCCGTCGAGGCCGTCGAGCTCACCGCACCCTGGGCGGCGGCCCGGCTCGTCCTCGACGGGACGCCGGCCGAGCGGCTGGGGACGGGGACGGAGGGCGCAGGGCCCTACGAGGACGTGCTCGCCGCCGCGCGGATCGCCTTCGCCGGACTCCAGGCGGGGGTGTGCGCCGGGTCGCTCGCCAGGGCCGTGGAGCACACGTCCGTACGGGAGCAGTTCGGCCGTCCGCTCTCGACCCACCAGGCGGTGCAACTGCGGGCCGCCGACGCCCACATGGACACCGAGGCCATCCGGGTCACGGCCTACGAGGCCGCCTGGCGCTTCGACGAGGGCCTCGAAGCCGCCGGGGCGGCCCTGACCGCCGCCTGGTGGGCCTCCGAGGCGGGCAGACGGGTCGTGCACGCCGGACAGCACCTCCACGGCGGCATGGGCGCGGACCTCGACCACCCCGTCCACCGGCACTTCCTCTGGGGCCGGCAGCTCGACGCCCACCTGGGCTCCGGCACCGAACTCCTCGCCGAACTCGGCGACCGGCTCGCGAAGGGGGACCCGTCATGATCCCGATGAAGCCCGGGGACGAGCTGCCGCCTCTGGCCATCCCGATCACCCGCACCCTGATCGTCGCCGGGGCCGTCGCCTCCCGCGACTACCAGGACGTGCACCACGACGCCGAGCTGGCCCGGGAGAAGGGCTCACCGGACATCTTCATGAACATCCTCACGACCAACGGGCTCGTCGGCCGGTACGTCACCGACCACTTCGGCCCCCGGGCCGTCCTCCGCAAGGTCGCCATCCGGCTCGGCGCCCCCAACCACCCCGGCGACACCATGGTCCTGACCGGGACGGTCACCGACGTCGACGGGGACACGGCCGGCGTCCGGGTCGTCGGCGCCAACGGGCTCGGGCACCACGTCACCGGGACGGTCACCGTGGAGGTGGCGCGATGAGCGTCCGAAGCCGGGACGCGCTCGGCGGACGGGCGGCCGTCGTGGGCATCGGGGCGACCGAGTTCTCCAAGGGCTCCGGACGCAGCGAACTCTCCCTCGCCGTCGAGGCCGTGCGCGCGGCCCTCGACGACGCCGGGCTCACCCCCGCCGACGTCGACGGCCTCGTCACCTTCACCATGGACACCAACCCCGAGATCACCGTCGCCCAGGCGTCCGGCATCGGAGAGCTGTCGTTCTTCTCCCGCGTGCACTACGGGGGCGGCGCCGCCTGCGCCACCGTGCAGCAGGCCGCGCTCGCCGTCGCCGCCGGGGTCGCCGAGGTCGTCGTCTGCTACCGGGCGTTCAACGAGCGCTCGGGGCGCCGCTTCGGTTCCGGCGTCAAGGAGCGCGAACCCTCGGCCGAGGGCGCCGCCCTCGGCTGGCAGCTGCCCTTCGGGCTGCTCACCCCGGCCTCCTGGGTCGCCATGGCCGCCCAGCGCTACCTGCACGCGTACGGGCTGACCTCGGACGTCTTCGGCCACGTCGCCGTCACCGACCGGCGCCACGCGGCCCGCAACCCCGCCGCGTACTTCCACGGGAAGCCGATCACCCTCGCCGACCACGCCGCCTCGCGCTGGATCGTCGAGCCGCTCCGGCTCCTCGACTGCTGCCAGGAGACCGACGGCGGCCAGGCGATCGTCGTCACCTCCGTCGAGCGCGCCCGCGACCTGCCGCGCCCGCCCGCCGTCGTCCTGGCCGCGGCCCAGGGGGCCGGGCGGAAGCAGGAGGCCATGACCAGCTTCTACCGGGACGACCTGACCGGGCTTCCGGAGATGGGCGTGGTGGCCCGGCAGCTCTGGCGGACGTCCGGGCTCGCGCCCTCCGACATCGACGTGGGCATCCTCTACGACCACTTCACCCCGTTCGTGCTCATGCAGCTGGAGGAGTTCGGCTTCTGCGGGCCGGGGGAGGCGGCCGGCTTCGTCGCGGCGGACGCGCTCCCGCTCAACACCCACGGGGGGCAGCTCGGCGAGGCGTACCTCCACGGCATGAACGGCATAGCGGAGGCGGTACGGCAGATCCGCGGCACCTCGGTGAACCAGGTGCCCGGCGCGGCCCGGACCTTGGTCACGGCGGGCACGGGGGTTCCCACGTCCGGGTTGATCCTGGGCACGGACGGCTGAGGCGACGGCCTGAGCGGTGGCCGGGCGGGGCGGGCGGTCCTTCACTCGCGCCATGAGCACTCGCACGCCGCCAGCACCGGAAGCCTCCTCAGCACCCGGGGCCGTACCCGGTTCCGAAGCCGCACCTGTCTCCGCCTCCGCGCCCGAAGCCGCACCTGCCTCCGTACCCGGCTCTGCCTCCGCCTCCGCGCCCGGCTCAGCACCCGAAGTCGCACTCACCTCCGCCTCCGCCTCTGCCTCCGAAGCCACGCCCGCTTCTGCCTCCGCGCCCGGCTCCGAAGCAGCCTCCGCACCCGGGGACGGTCCCGTCCCGGCCCCGCCCTCGGTGCCGGTCCGTCCGCGTTCCGCGCCGCCTCCCGGGGCGCGGGCCGTGGTCGCCGTCGTGATGGCGGCGCTGGCCGGGACGGTCCTCCTCGACTCCCCGCCCCCGGCCACCACGAGGACCGAACGCCCGCCCGCGACAGCCGCGGCCCCGGCCGAGGGGCCCGCCCCGGCCGCGTCCGGCCCCGCCACGACGCCCGGCTCCCCCGCCGCCCTCGCCGCCCCCGTGCACTTCGCCGGGAAGGCCTTCGACACCTGTGAGGCGCCGTCCCTCACGGTGATGAGGGCCTGGCGGGGGTCCCCGTACGGGGCCGTCGGGATCTACTTCGGGGGGCGGGGGCGGGGCTGCCCCGTCCAGAAGGAGCTCACCCCCGCCTGGGTCGCCTCCGCCCACGCCATGGGCTGGCGGCTGCTGCCGCTCTTCGTCGGCTCCCAGGCGCCGTGCGTGGACTCCCTCGCCAAGCGGAAGTACGCCATCGGCAGCAACCCCACGGGCCAGGGCACCAAGGAAGGAGGCGACGCCGTCCGGGCGGCGAGCGCCCTCGGGATCGGCACGAGCAGCCCGCTCTACCTCGACATCGAGGCCTACCGGCGGGGTGACACGGCCTGCGCCGCGACCACCCTCTCCTTCGTCCGCGCCTGGAACCGGGAGGTGCGGCGCCTCGGCTACCTCCCCGGCTTCTACAGCAGCGCCGACACGGGGGTGCGGGACCTGGAGGCGCAGCGGAGGGCGGGGACGAAGGACCTGCCGGACGTGATGTGGTTCGCGCGCTGGCGGGGGCAGCCGGCGCTGCTCACCGAGTCGGTGCTGCATCCGGAGGCCTGGACGCCGCACGCCCGGATCCACCAGTACGCGGGGAACGTCACCGAGACGTACGGCGGGCGCACGCTCGCGATCGACCGCAACGCGATGGACGCACCCGTGGCCCGGGTCCCCGCCCCGGCCCGGTTCGCCGCGGGCGTCCCGGTGCCCCCGTCGTTCGTGGCGTTCCGGCGCCCCTGACGCGGGCACCGACCCTGACGCGGGCGACCCGGGTCTCCACCCAGAGGAGGTGGAGCCGTCCCCACCCCTACAACCTGAGGCGGACGGCGGGTCGGGACCTGGGGCCGATCCGCCGGGTACCCGTCCGCTCCTAGCGTGGAGCCATGACTCCGCCACCCTCTGGCCCCGTCTGCGCCGGTGCCTCGCAGTACGCGTCGTTCCCGACCTTCACCTCGTACGTACGGGCGCGTGGGCCCGTGCTCCTGCGCACCGCGCGCTCCCTCACCGCGAACCCCTCGGACGCGGAGGACCTCCTCCAGACCGCGCTGGCCAAGACCTTCATGGCCTGGGAGCGGATCGAGGACCACCGGGCCCTGGACGGCTACGTCCGCCGCGCGCTGCTGAACACCCGTACGTCGCAGTGGCGCAAGCGCAAGGTCGACGAGTTCGCCTGCGAGGAGCTGCCCGAGCCGGCCGGCCTCCCGGAGCCGGACCCGGCCGAGCGGCAGGTGCTGCACGACGCGATGTGGCGCGCGGTCCTGAAGCTGCCGGAGCGGCAGCGCCAGATGGTGGTCCTGCGGTACTACGAGGACCTCAGCGAGGCCCAGACGGCCGAGGTGCTCGGGGTGTCGGTCGGGACGGTGAAGAGCGCGGTGTCCCGGGCGCTCGGGAAGCTCCGCGAGGACCCGGAGCTGACGCCCGTACGGTAGCGGGCTGCTCCGTCCGGAGGCTTCCGCCAGTGGTCACTGGCAATTTCCGTACTCCCGGGTAGTGACATACCGCTCGGTATGTGCGCAGAATCTCCACACCCCTTCTGCCACGTAGCGCCCACCGGGAGGACGCCCCGTGTACAGCACCATGCAGGACGTACAACTGACCGTGAGCCGCATCCTCCAGCACGGGATGACGATCCACGGGAAGTCCACCATCACCACCTGGACGGGAGAGCCGGAGCCGCAGCGCCGCACGTTCGCGGAGGCCGGAACACGCGCGCACCAGCTGGCCCACGCCCTGCGCGACGAGCTCGGCGTCACCGGCGACCAGCGTGTCGCCACCCTGATGTGGAACAACTCGGAGCACGTCGAGGCGTACTTCGCGATCCCCTCCATGGGCGCGGTGCTCCACACCCTCAACCTCCGCCTGCCCCCCGAGCAGCTGGTGTGGATCGTCAACCACGCCGCCGACCGGGTCGTGATCGTCAACGGCTCCCTGCTCCCGCTGCTCGCCCCGCTGCTCCCGCACCTGCCGACGGTCGAGCACGTCGTCGTCGCGGGCCCGGGCGACCGTTCCGTCCTGGACGGCGCCGCCCCGCGCGTCCACGAGTACGAGGAGCTGATCGCCGGCCGCCCGACCGCGTACGACTGGCCGGAGATCGACGAGCGTTCGGCCGCCGCCATGTGCTACACCTCCGGCACCACCGGGGACCCGAAGGGCGTCGTCTACTCCCACCGCTCCATCTACCTGCACTCCATGCAGGTGAACATGGCCGAGTCGATGGGCCTCACCGCCAAGGACACGACCCTGGTCGTCGTCCCGCAGTTCCACGTCAACGCCTGGGGACTGCCGCACGCCACCTTCATGACCGGCATCAACATGCTCATGCCGGACCGTTTCCTCCAGCCGGCCCCGCTCGCCGAGATGATCGAGCGCGAGAAGCCGACCCACGCGGCCGCCGTCCCCACCATCTGGCAGGGCCTCCTCGCCGAGGTCACCGCGAACCCCCGCGACCTCTCCTCCATGAAGCAGGTCACCATCGGCGGCGCCGCCTGTCCGCCCTCCCTGATGGAGGCGTACGACCGGCTCGGCGTCCGCCTCTGCCACGCCTGGGGCATGACCGAGACCTCCCCGCTGGGCACGATGGCCCACCCGCCGGCCGGCCTCACGGCCGAGGAGGAGTGGCCGTACCGCGTCACGCAGGGACGCTTCCCCGCCGGTGTCGAGGCGCGCCTCGTCGGTCCCGGCGGAGAACACCTCCCCTGGGACGGCGAGTCGGCGGGCGAGCTGGAGGTGCGCGGCACCTGGATCGCGGGCTCGTACTTCGGCGGCATCGACGCCGAGGAGATCCGCCCCGCCGACAAGTTCAGCGAGGACGGCTGGCTCAAGACCGGCGACGTCGGCGTGATCAGCCCGGACGGCTACCTCACCCTCACCGACCGCGCCAAGGACGTCATCAAGTCGGGCGGCGAGTGGATCTCCAGCGTCGAGCTCGAGAACGCCCTCATGGCGCACCCCGAGGTCGCCGAGGCCGCCGTCGTCGCGGTGCCGGACGAGAGGTGGGGCGAGCGCCCGCTCGCCACCGTCGTCCTCAAGGAGGGCGCGACGGCGGACTACGAGACGCTGAGGGCCTTCCTCGCCGACGAGGGCGGCATCGCCAAGTGGCAGCTGCCGGAGCGCTGGGCGATCGTGCCGGCGGTGCCGAAGACGAGCGTCGGCAAGTTCGACAAGAAGGTCATCCGCCGGCAGTACGCGGAGGGCGAGCTGGACGTGACCCAGCTGTAGTGCCCCCGGCACCAACTGGCCCGACAGAGCTAGTTGGTGCCGATCTTCGCGAGCAGGTCGACGATCCGCGCCTGGACCTCGGCGCTGTTCGACCGCTCGGCGAGGAACAGGACCGTCTCGCCGGAGTCGAGCTTCGGCAGCTCCTCCTCGACGAGGTCGACCGAGGTGTAGACGACGAGCGGGGTGCGGTTCAACTGCCCGTTCGCGCGCAGCCAGTCGATGATCCCGGCCCGGCGGCGACGCACCTGCATCAGGTCCATCACCACCAGGTTCGGCCGGGTCTCGGTGGCCAGCGCGACCGCCTCCGTGTCCGTGGCCGCCCGCGCGACCTGCATCCCGCGCCGCTCCAGGGTGGCCGCGAGCGCCTCCGCGATGGACTCGTGCTCCTCGATCAGCAGGACCCGGGACGGGTGCTGCTCGCTGTCGCGGGGCGCGAGCGCCTTGAGCAGTACGGCCGGATCGGCGCCGTACGCCGCCTCCCGGGTCGCCTGTCCGAGCCCGGCCGCGAGCAGCACCGGCACCTCGGCGGCGACGGCGGCCTGCCGCAGCGACTGGAGCGCGGTCCGGGTGATGGGCCCGGTCAGCGGGTCGACGAAGAGCGCGGCCGGGAAGGCGGCGATCTGGGCGTCGACCTCCTCGCGGGAGTGCACGATCACCGGCCGGTAGCCGCGGTCGCTCAGCGCCTGCTGGGTGGAGACGTCGGGCGCGGGCCAGACGAGCAGCCGGCGCGGGTTGTCCAGCGGCTCCGGGGGCAGCTCGTCGTCGACGGGGCGCGGGGCGGGCCGGTTGGCGACCTCGACCGCGCCGCCCGGGCCGTCGAGCGGCTCCGGTCCCTCGGCGGAACCCTCGGCGGGCGCCCCTATGGCGTACGCCCGGCCCTCGGGCGGGGTGTCGTGCGGCGAAGGGGCCGGTGCCGTCGGCTGCGGCCTGGCCTCGGCCGGTGCGGGAAGCGGGGCCGGGACGGGCGGGTCGATCTCGGGCGGGGTGGCGAGCCTGCGCCGCCGCCCCGAGCCGTTGGAGGGCGCGGCGGGGGCGGCCGGAGGGGCCGGAGTGGCTGTCGGGGACGGCGGGACGAAGGGGACGCCCTGCCCGAGGGTACGGACGCTGAATGCCCGGCCCTGGGTCGAGTCCTTCGACACGGTCATCGGCATCGGCAGCTCGGGCGGCAGCGGTACGGAGCCGGTGCCCGTGCCGTTCACCGGCGCGGGCTGCGGCTGCGGCGCGGGGGCCTGCTGAGGCGCGGGCTCCGGCGCGTGCGGAGGCACGGTCCGCGGCGTCTGCTCCGGCAGCGGGGCCGTCACGGCCCGGCGCCGACCGGTCGGCTCGGCCGCCGTCGCCGTCATCGCCTCGGTCTGCGGCTGTACGTGCGGATGGGGCTGCGGCGGCGTGTGGTCGGCGCCCGGGACGCCCTGTACGGCCTCGTGCCGCCCCTCGTCGGAGACCGGCAGCGGGCCGACCGCGGGAGCGGCGGCCGGAAGTGCCGACTCGGCGTCACGGTCGGCCTCGGCGGGCCCGAGCGCGAACGGGGTGCGGGGCCCGGCCTCGGCCGCGGCGGCCCGCTCCTGCGCGGCGGCCAGCGCGCGCCGGCGGCGGCCGCTCGGCTGCGCCGGGGCCTCCTCGGAAGCGGAGGCGGAGGCGACGGCGGGCAGGGCACGGGCCAGGGCGGGAGCGCCCGTCGGCTCGACGGCGACGCCCTGCGGCGGCACGGCCGCGCCGAGCGCCGCACGACTCTGCGCACCCTCGGCCGCGGTCACCACGGAGCCCTCGGCGGGCCGGCCCCGACGGCGCCCGGTGGGCTCCACGGGGGCGGAGGCACCCGGCGGGACGGGGGCGTCGGGGGTCATGGGAAGGGCGGGGGCACCGGGCGGGACGGGCGCGCCGGGGGACACCGCGAGGGCGGACTCCGCCGGGGCGTTCTGGTGGGCGGGGATCAGCTCGGCGGGACCGGCGGCCTCTCCCGTACGGGCACGGCGGCGCCCGCTCGGCTCCGCACCGCCCTCGGGCGCGACCGCGCTCTCCAGGAAGGCGTCCGTCGAACCGCGCCGGGCCCGCCGCCGCCCCCCACCGGGGGCCTCGGCACCGGGGTGCGCCGCGGGAAGTCCGCCCGGGGCCACGACGGCACCGGGGTGCGCCGCCGGAAGTCCGCCCGGGGCCACGACGGCACCGGAACCCGCGACCGTGCCACCGCCGGGGGCCGTCCCCCCGGGAGCCGCGACGGACAGCGAGCCGGCGGCCGACGGCGACGCGGAGCCGGCGGTCTGCGGGGAGCCGGCGGTCCGCGGGTTCCCCGTGGCCTTCGGCGATCCGGTGGCAGGGCTCCCGGCCACCGGGCCCGAGGCCTGGGCGGGGAGCGCGAGGGCCTCGCCCGCGAGGCCCCGGGCCTGCTCCGCCGTGAGCTGATGCGTGAGCAGGTCGAGGTGGCCGGGGGTGAGCTTGAT